>JAYTFO010000100.1:0-10880 GCA_043734305.1 Acidobacteriota bacterium
TCGGTCGCGTTGAAGAGCGGCTCCTGCGTTTCCTGCATGTCTTTGTTATAGGCCAGGGGCAGGCCTTTCACTAGAGTTTGCAGCGTGGTGGCGCATCCCATGACTCTTGCCGCTTTGCCTCTTACTAACTCCAGTAAGTCGGGGTTCTTCTTCTGAGGCATGGCGCTGCTGCCGGTGGAGTAGGGTTCGGGTAACTCTACGAATCCGTAGGCGGGAGTGGAGAACAGAATCATCTCTTCGGCCCAGCGACTTAGATGCAGCGCGAGCTGGGAGAGTGCGTTGACGAATTCGATGGCGAAGTCGCGGTCGCTGGTGGCGTCAATGCTGTTGGCGGTGGGGGCGTCAAAGGATAGTTCTTTGGCGATCTCGTTTCGATTCAAGGCAAGGGTGGCTCCAGCTACGGCGCCTGATCCCAAGGGACATTGGTTCGCGCGCTTGCGGCAATCGGCCAGGCGACTCGCGTCTCGGAAAAACATTTCCGCGTAGGCCACCAACCAGTGCGCTACCAGGACTGGCTCGGCGGGCTGAAGGTGTGTGTAGGCGGGCAGGGCGGCGGCGCCGGCGTTTTCGGCTCTGGTCAGGAAGGACTCGATCCAATCGGCGAGTTGGATTTGCAGGGTGTCGATGCTGGCGCGGACGAACAGGCGGAGGTCGGTAGCAATTTGTTCGTTGCGACTGCGTCCGGTGTGGAGTTTGTAACCGGTATCTCCGATCAGTTTAGCCAGGTGCTTTTCTACGAAGTGGTGGACGTCTTCGGCTTCGGGGTCGTTTAGGAATTCGGGTTGGGATTCGGCTTTCTGCAGGATTTCCTTGAGCCCGTTGAGGATTGAAGTTAGTTCCGCGGAAGTTAGAACTCCGGCGCGTTCGAGCGCGCGCGCATGAGCGCCGCTGGCTTCGATCTCGAACGGAAGCAGGCGGCGGTCGTAGGGAAACGATCGCTGCCATTGTTCGAAGTCGGGGTCGAGCGGTTGGCGAAAACGGCCGGACCACATTTTCATGGGAAGACCTCAGGGGCTGAAGCCCCCTCTCTATATTAGAACCTTACAGCGCGGCTGAAGCCGCGCCCCTTCAAAGCAGAACAACTTCGAGCATGGTGGAAATCAGAGCGCGCGGATTAGCGAAGGGACAGCAGGGCCTTCGCTTCGCTCAGGATGACAATCCATAAGAAATTATCACCCGACCTCGACCTGCGATTTGATCGCGTGCGTCTTGGCGCGGCAGCGGGACGGCAAGCCGAGGATCCGAATGAAGCCTTCGGCATCTTTCTGATCGTAGCTTGCGTCCATGGTGAAGGACGAGAGGTCGGTGCGGTAGAGCGAGTAATCGGATTTGCGGCTGACGACGTTGACGTTGCCTTTGTAGAGCGAGAGGCCGACGGTTCCGGTGATGGTTTGCTGCGTGGGTTCGACGAATGCGTCGAGCGCTTCGCGCAGAGGCGTGAACCACAGGCCGAAGTAAACCAGTTCGGCGTATTTGAGGGCTACGTGTTGTTTGAAGTGGAGCAGGTCGCGGTCGAGACAGAGGGCTTCTAGTTCTCCGTGGGCGGTTAGGAGTAAGGTGCCTCCAGGAGTTTCGTAGCAGCCTCGGGATTTGATTCCGACGAAGCGATTTTCAACCAGATCGATGCGGCCGACGGCGTTGCGTCCGGCAATTTCGTTGAGCCGCTCGACCAGCGACACGGGATCGAGTTTCATGCCGTTGACGGAAACGGGCACGCCTTTTTCGAATCCGATTTCTACTTTCTCTTCGCGGTCGGGAGCGTCCTGCGGAGATTTCGTAAGCTGCCACGTGCTATCGAAGGGGGCGTTGTTGGCATCTTCGAGTTCTCCGCCTTCGTGGCTCAGGTGCCAGAGGTTGCGGTCGCGAGAGTGAATTTTTTCGCGGCTGGCGGTGACGGAGATGCCGCGTTTCTCGGCGTAGTCGAGGCAGTCTTCGCGCGATTTCAAATCCCATTCCCGCCACGGGGCTATAACTTTCAACTCGGGAGCGAGCGCCTGGTAAGCCATCTCGAAGCGGACTTGATCGTTGCCTTTGCCGGTGCATCCGTGGCTGACAGCGGTTGCGCCTTCGCGCAGAGCTACTTCCACCTGGTGCTTGGCAATCACGGGACGAGCAAGCGACGTGCCCAGCAGATATTTGTTTTCGTAGACGGCGCCGGCTTTCAGGGCGGGCCAGACGTATCCGGCGAGAAATTCTTCGCGCAGGTCTTCGACGACGACTTTGCTGGCGCCGGTTTTGTAGGCCTTTTCTACTACGGCTTCAACGTCGTCGCCCTGGCCTACGTCGGCGACCATGGCGATGACATCGTACTTATAGTTTTCTTTCAGCCACGGAATGATGATCGAGGTATCAAGTCCGCCGGAATAGGCGAGGACAATTTTTTCAGGCATGCGCGCTCCTTACGGGCAAGCGGCCGATGCCGTTGCCGAGCAGCCACATCAGGATGGCTTTTTGAATGTGCAAACGATTTTCGGCCTGATCGAAGACGACCGAGTTCGGCGCATCGATGACTTCGTCGGTCACTTCCCATCCGCGATGAGCGGGCAGACAGTGCATGAACAGGGCGTGGGGAGCGGCCCCTTGCATGAGCGAGGCGTTGACCTGGTAGGGCGCGAACAAAGCAGAGCGCGCGTTGACTTCGTTTTCTTTCCCCATGCTGGCCCAGACGTCGGTGTAAACGGCGTCGGCACCGGCGACAGCCTCGTAGGGATCGGTGCCGATGTTGATGGCCGCGCCGGTCTCTTCGGCGATGGCTTCGGCGGCTTCCACGATGGTCGCGAGCGGCGCATGAGCGGCGGGCGTCGCGATCGAGATGGATGTTCCCAGGGCGGCGCCGGCGAGTAGCAGCGAGTGGGCTACGTTGTTGCCGTCGCCTACGTAGGCGAGGTGCGTTTTCGAAAGATCGCCGAAATGTTCCTGCAGCGTGAAGAGATCGGCCAGCGCCTGACAAGGATGCTCGAGGTCGCTGAGAGCGTTGATGACCGGGACGTCGGCGTGTGCGGCCATGTCTTCGATGGTCGAGTGCTGGAAAGTGCGCAGCACGATCAGGTCGATCCAGCGCTCCAGGTTGTGGGCAATGTCGCTGAGCGACTCGCGGGCGTCAATGCGGCTGGCGGTCTGGTCGACGAAAAATGTTGAGCCGCCCAGGCTGTCCATGCCCGCCTCGAAGGTGAGGCGGGTGCGGAGGGAGGGCTTCTCGAAAAACATGACCATCTGCTTGCCGGCGAGAGCGCTGCGGAAATCGGCCGGACGCTGCTTGAGCATGACGGTCAGATTGAACAGAGCATGAATCTCCTGGGGAGCGAGATCGTGCGTGGAGAGCAGGTCCCGGACCGGCGGCGCCGGATGCGAGTGCGGCGAAGTGGCCCGTTCCATGGTCTGTGTCTGTGGTTGCGTTCTCATTGTCATTGTCATTGTCTGTGTCGCTGGGTGCGCGTCTCTTGTTTTCCGGGAGCGATATGGCCGCCCCCGCTTTCTCGATGGATTAATATGCATCGCTATGCATAAGTATCCATCGCGATTGGCGGGCCTGTCAAGAGGAAATATGGGAGGGGTGACGGGGGTAATGGCCCAGAGTAGCGCCGGCATCTTGCGGCTGTCGCACAGGTCTTGGGAAGGGCACGACTTCCAGTCGTGCCGTAAGTCGCCAAGTGGACGCGGCTTCAAGCCGCTGAGGTGGGCTCTGTTCGCGGCTGCGCACGGGTAGGTTTTGGAAGGGCACGGCTTTTACCGTCCGCGAAAAGACTTGCTGTTGCCCTTGTTTTTGGGTGGCGCAGCGGTTCACCGCTGCGGTAACAGTTTTATTTTCAGTCCGGCTTCAGCCGCCGAGGTCGTACTCTCCGCTTGGAACGATTCTTTCCGCAGCCTCTGAAGTCGTGCCCTTCCCAGAAACTGGTTGCGCCGCAGATTGCCGAGATCCGGAGCGGTCTACGCCGGGAACAGAATTCCGTCGCGGCGTTGGGGTGTTGTGCGGGCGACTTTCGCGGTTACGGCGCCGGACATTACTTTCTTGAAGGCCGCTTGAAATTCTTCCATCTCGGGGCGAGTTCCGACGGTGATCCGGGAGTAGGTTGGCCAGACGGGCCAGATCCGGCCGATGAAAACGTTTTGCGCGGCCATGGCGTCGATGACTTCTTTGGCTGAACGTTTGGTGTCGAGCATGAAGCAGTTGGATTCGGAACGAACGTAGGAATATCCGTTGCGGTCGAGCCACTGGAAAATTTCTTCGCGGATGGCGGCGTTAATTTTTTTGCGTTCCTGCACTAGGCCAGCGTGCCTCAGGCTGGCGGTGGCGGCTGCCATCGCGGTGACGGGCATAAAATTCCATCCACCGTAGGTGTGAATTTTTTCGAGCAGGTCGGGCCGGGCGATGGCGGCTCCGCAGCGCAGGCCGGCCATTCCGTAGAGTTTCGAAAACGTTCGCAGCAGGATGACGTCTTTGTCGGCTTTGACCAGGTCGACGACAGAGGTTGCGTCGGAAAAATGGATGTAGGCTTCATCGACCAGAACGATCGAGCCTTTCGGTTTATTTTCGACGAGATACTCGATGTCGGAGTGGCTGGTCAGAGTGCCGGTGGGATTGTTGGGCGAGCACACATAGAAGACGCCGGCATCGGAGCCCGCGGCCAGCATGGCTTTCACGTCGTGGGCGTAGGTTTTGGTCAGCGGCACTTTAACGACGCGGGCTCCGATAGCTTCGGACGCAAACATGCCCGCTTCATATCCGGGATCGGCGGTGACGTAGCTGCGGGTGGGCGAGGCGAACGCGCAGACGGTGTGATGAAGGGGATCGCTCGATCCGGAATAGATGTGGACGTAGGTGGGCTTGACGCCTTCGGTCTGGGCGATGGTGTTGACGAGTTCTTCGGTGAGGCCGTCGAGGTAGCGTCCACCCTGGGGCGTGATGTTGATGACCGCTTCACGCGCGGACACGCTGGGGCCGAGTGGATTCTCGTTGGCGTCGATCATAATGGCGCCAGCGGGCGGATGATGTTCACGCGCGCGGGCGAGCATGGGCTCGGTCATGATGCGGAGAGCGACGGCGGCGGTGGCAGCAGTCGACAAACTCAGGAAGGAACGGCGGGACGCGGACGCGGGAATGCGGTCGGTGGACATCACTCACCTCACAGCGCTGATCTTACCGCAGAACGGACGGGTCGCGCTTTCGAGTGGTGCCGGCGTTCCGCGAAGTGCGCGCTCACCTACTGGCGCAGCCCGATCCAGCCTTCGGAGACCACCATGGAGTTCCCGGGATTATGCGGATCGTACTTGACGGACGACATTACGCCCAGGCGGCAGGAATGAAGGTTGATCCACTGCCGCAGATAGGTCACATCCTGGGAAGCCTCATACGAAACGCCCGCGACATCGTACTGATAGATGAGCATGGTGGCGGGGCGCTGCGGGTCGGTGGCAAGCTCCTGCACGTCGATGACGGTGCCATCGGTGATGCGGCCAACCTCGGTCAGCCAAACCCGGCGCTTGCGCTCCAGGTCGGCTGGAGTTTGGGGCTTGCGCCGGAAGAGCACAAAGCTCACCGCCGCCAGGCCGAGTGCGGCCAGGACTAACGTATAGGTACCGAGCGGAATCATGGCCTCCGAATCTGGTTCTGGGGATCATCACAGCATAAACTGAAAATTCACTGGCGCAAAGTGAGAGGAGAGCATCGTAGCGGCTCGGTTTCATGCTGGGGCGAGAAAGAGCTCCAGCCACCAAGGGCACGAAGGTCCACGAAGGAAACCGAACATCACTACTGGGAATCGACCGCACGGTTGTTCCCGATTCCACATTTAACAACAAAGTGACATTTCTTTGACAACTGCCGGGCGTTGCCTGCACTACATTGACGGGACTTGCTGGCCCTGTGCCGCGCTCGTTCGCAGTCCTTATTAGTCGTCTCTCCAGGGATGACCGGTAAGGGGACGATCAGATCACTCCAAGTATGATCTGCGCGGCAACGGGCAGCGTTACCATCCGAACGTGGCCATAGGGCGTGATAGTCGCGGGGGACAAAACGGGCTAGCTCAGCCGCTATGTTCCGCGCTCGGGAAAAAGGCTGGGGTGCCCCCCGGCCTTTTTTATTTTGGCAACGGGACGACTCTCAGGTGCGCCGCTTGTAATAAATATTGAATTCAAATCCGGGATTGGGCGGGAAGATTTCCGCAATTTTACGAAGCCGCTCGGCCAGAGGAGTGGGCGCGAGCAGAGGATAGTCCCGCTCCCGCAAATCGTAGTAATCCACATCCAAACAGAGCGCGAGCAGGTAGATAGAAATGGCGTCCGCAAAAGTCGCGGTCAGATATTCATTCTTAAATTTTTCAGCCTCGGGACCGGCCGCGGTGGCCAGCTTGCGCGACTCCCACGCGTCCAGCGAGGTTTCGCCCCGCACTCCGGACTCAGCCTGCTGCCAGACCATTTCCGCGAACGGCTGCGAGACTCCGGCGCGTTCGACGAGCGCGTGTCCGACATTGATATAGAACTCGAAGGCCACGGAGAATTTGTCGTCCATCAGCCGGGTGGAAATAAAAACGCACTGGGAATCGCCCAAATTCAGGTTGCGGTGGCAGACGGCATTGTCGCTGAGGGCAACGTCATAGCGGTCGGCAATCACGGTGTCCTCGCCCTGGCTGACGGTGAGCGGAACGAAGTAATACGCCTTGCGCGAAAGCGCGCCCGCGGCGGCCACCGGGACGGTGGCAATCATGCGGTCCAAATCCATATCCGAAATTGCGACCTCGCCCGCGCGGGCATAGCAGATGCCGTTGGCGGCCTGCGAGACCGGGGTGGTCCGGACAATGTCCGCGGGGCTGCGGGTAATCGCCGAGACGGCATGCGACATAGTGGTCATTGTAGCGCACGGGGCTACGGCGGCTGTTCTTCTTTGCGGCCTTTGCGAAGCCTTCGCGACCTTGGCGGTTAAAAGCTTTGGACTCCCGCAGACAAGCCAAAATCTCTAACCGCAAAGTTCGCGAAGAATGGAACGCAAAGGGCGCAAAGAACTGCTTGCGCCATGGTGTAGCCTAGACGCATGCCGGAAACAACTTTGGAACGCCCGCGATGGATCGGAATTCCGGTGCGGGTTCTGCTGATGACCGCGGTCGTCACACTGCTGGCTTTTGCGGTCAGCCTGCTATTGGGCATTCTGGGGACGGTGGTGTACTCGCAGGTGGAGCACGCCGCGCCCAATATGCCGTTTGCCTACCGCTATGTCGCTTTTCCCTTCGCCATCAGCGTGGGCGCAATTGTGCTGGCGCTGTCGTTGACGATGGAGATTCGGCACTACCGTCAGCGCAAGACTCTGGCCAGTATCGAGCGCGCGGGATGACGATGGCGCTGACGGGGAATCGGAAATGACCGCGCCGCGCATTGCCATTCCCATGCCGCATTCCGCCGATCGCGACTACGCCGAGCGCGCCGTGCCGCAGTATGAAGAAGCGGTTCGCCAGGCCGGTGGAGAACCCGTCCGCATCGAACTCGACCAGCCTCCCGACCTTGCGATGAAACTGATCGAGCGCTGCGACGCCGTGCTGCTGCCGGGCAGCCGCGCGGATATCGATCCGCAAAAATATCGGGCGGAGCGTCATCCGAAAACCGCTGACGCCGATCCCCGGCGCGATGCGGTCGACGAATTGCTCCTGCAAGATGCCTACCGCATGCGCAAGCCGATTCTCGGCATCTGCTACGGATTGCAAACGCTGAACGTGTACCGCTCCGGAACGCTGGTGCAGCACATCGAATCCTCCATCCAGCACAACGCCGGACGAGCCGTTCCCAACGCGCACAGCGTGGAAGTCGATCCGAAATCACAGCTCGCTGAAATTGTGGGCGGCGAAAAAACTCTCGCGGTAAATTCTTCGCACCACCAATCCGCCGATGCTGTTGGAAACGGTCTGCGCGTAGTCGCCCGCTCACCGCTCGACGGCGTGATCGAAGCGCTGGAAGGAGCCGTCCCCGGACATTTTGTGCTGGCCGTGCAATGGCATCCGGAGCGGTCGGTCAAAGACGAGCCGGAGGTTGCGGAGTCGGCGAAGAAAATATTCCACGCGTTCATCGAGGCGGCGCGGGCGAAGCATGAGGAACTGGTTGGGGGAGTTCAGCCCGCGCGGCCAGACTGAGGACGCCTCACGACTCACTTCTAGGGGCGAACGTTCACCACCTTGACGTACTGATTGCCGTAACTTTCGATCTCATAGTGACCCTTCTTCTTGTTGAAGCGGATCTTGGCGGCGGCCATAATCTGCCCGGTTCCTTCGCCTTTTTGATTGATCGTGACTTGCAGGAACCCGAAGGGATAGTCCGTACTGCGGCCGTTGTTATAGAGCTCGCCAAGGGACATGACTCGAGCCGTCACGATAGTGATGACGGTATCGGTGCCGACCTGGCGCTTGCGAGCAACGGCAATCTGGTTGCCGGTACTGCCTACGGGATTAACCCGGCCCACATCCAACTTCTCGAGCGCCTTGCGCAGAGCGTCCGGACCCTTCTCTTTTAAGGTCTCGGCATACTGGTTGAGTTCCGCGTCGGTCGTGTACTGGGAGATCCGGAAATCAAACTGCTTGGTCTTGCCACCCACGCTTCCGCCGGTACCGATGGCCACTGCGGAATAGGCTTCCGGTTTGGCGTCCGCGTCTTTGGCGGCGGGTTTTTCTTGCCCTCCCAGGATCGATGCGGCCGCAGCCATCATCGCGGCCACAAGAATGACAGCGGATCGACTTTGATAGAAAGTCATGGTGCTCTCCCAATCAGAAACATCAGTGCTCGCCCACATACTGGCACGGATGGGATTCTCCTTGAATGTGGCGAACGGTTCGCTGGTGGCGGACATCCAGGGAACCAATCTCGGACTGAGCGGCGGCGGCGCTGGATTCGCCGACACCTATGTGTCGCCGTTTAATTTGGGATGGCACTTGAGCCGGGCGGCTGTAAACGTCGGCTACGCGTTCGTGGCTCCCACCGGCCGGTTTGTGGCGGGAGCGTCTGACAACGTGGGCTCGGGATACTGGGGAAATAACTTTACGTCCGGTGCCACGGTCTACCTCACAAAGAATAAGGGCACCAGTGCCAACCTCTACACCGACTGGGAAATTCACGGAAAGAATGAAGACCGGAGCGGGAACCGAGCTGACGCCGGGGCAGGCCCTCCCTCTGAAGAAGGATATGAGCCGGTTGCTGCAGGCCGGTCTGGTGGGATACGACCAATGGCAGGTCAGCAATAACGGTGGCTTGCTTGCACCCAATATTCCGGCCAGCGTGATCCCGCATTATTCCGCCCATGCGATTGGGTTTCCGAGCAATTTCATCATGCCGCCACAGGGGCTGCTGCTGTTCTTTAAGTACTACAACGAATTCTCGGCCAAGGCGCACACCGGAGGGCGCACGTTTGCTTTCGGCGGAAACGGGACACTTAAGATCCCGAAGAAGTAATAGTGGGGTAACAACGATGAAGAATCGGCTCCTGAAAATCCTTGGCTTGGCGGTGATCGCGGCGGCCGTGATCACCAGCCTTTCCACTCCCGCTCCCGCCGCCGACAAGAAACCCAACATCGTTTACATCGTCGCGGATGATCTCGGCTGGAAGGATGTCGGATTCCATGGTTCCGACTTTAAGACGCCGAACATCGACAAGCTCGCCGCCGGCGGCATGCGCCTGAAGCAGTTCTACGCACAGCCGATGTGTACGCCCACCCGCGCTGCCTTGATGACGGGGCGCTATCCGTTCCGCTACGGCTTGCAAACCTTCGTTATTGCTTCGGCACACCCGTATGGCCTTCCGACCGACGAGTGGTTGCTGCCCCAAGCCCTCAAATGGTGCGGCACACGTTGGACGCCCCGCTTGTTTTAGGACTCTGACAACACGGGCAAGGACGAAGATCATCATTGAACCTCCCCGCCAACGCCCAAGCCGCGAAGCGGCGATACAAGAAAGCCCGGCACGTAAGTGCCGGGTAAGTAAGAAGAAAGAGTTCGAGTCCCGCAAGGGACGGCACCCTGCATTTGATTTCGGGTGGCGCAGCGGTTCACCGCTGCGATAAACGCCGCGCTCAGCCTCCTAACCAGGGACGGGAAGGGCACGAAAGTCGTGCCGATAAGGTTCTTAAATGAATGGGGCTTCAGCCCCCGAGGGACTCCCCGCTTGCTTTCGAACTCTGACAACACGGGCAAGGATGAAGATCATCATCGAGCCTCCCCGCCATCGCCCCAGCCGCGAAGCGGCGAAATAAGAAAGCCCGGCACGTCAGTGCTGGGTATGCGAAAGAAAGAGTTCGAGTCCCGAAAGGACGGCACTGTCGCCCTTCACGCCGCAAACACCGTCAGAATGGCTCTTCAATGTCGGGATCGCCGAAACGCAACGATTCATTCTTAAGTGCTGGAGCTTTGGCCTTGGGAGCCTTCTTGTAGGTGAGGTCGAGCAGGCGAGGATATTCGACGCGTTTACCGGCGAGCAGGTCTTCGATGCTGAAGAGCTGAAGTCGGGGAAATTTGTCCGCCAAACCGGGAGGCTGGTAGAAACCGGCTCCAGCAGCTTCCTTCAACCTAGGTTTAGTCGGGGCTTCCATCGAAAGCAGCACGCCGATTGCCGCTTTTTCGCGTTCGATGACGCCGCGCAAATCGCGGACGTGGGCGGCCTGCAGGTGTCCGCCCTTGAGCGGAATCATCTCCATGGCTGACCCTCATTCTGCTCTGCTCATCGTAGGCGTTGGGAACCCTTAGGTCAAAGCATCATGGGTCCGGATGACCTGGCAGCTTTTCAGTTTGTTCACCCGGCAGGACACGATTGACAGCGCTTCCACTTGTTACTCTTGTGGTTCCACTCTCATCCGCGCTCCCGAAGCCGAATCCGGATGGTTACTCAACCACGCTGATTTCCCACTTCCGACCCG
>JAYTFO010000101.1:0-2266 GCA_043734305.1 Acidobacteriota bacterium
GCGCACATCAGTTTCCCGATAGAAGGCGTCGTATCGCTCTTCTACTCCCGATGTTTTGTCATACTTGTCGCTGGCTACGCTTGACCGCGGAAAGCCGGCCGCCATCGCGCCAGCACCAACGCCGAGCCCCAACACCACGTCGCGCCGCGTCCAACAATTCTTGCTCATGGAGGAAATACCCCAGCGAAGTTATAGTTATATGGTCACGTTTTCGAATGCAAACCGTTGCGACCCGCTTGGCGAATGCGTCGTCAGCAATGCCACGCTAAATGCCGCCGCCTTGCTTGCAGGGCGTAAAGTCAAATGTCCAAGCGCCAGCAATACCAGGCTATTGCCCACGAAAGTATGTGAATGCGTTGTCGCCCTGTCAACTGGTTATTCACAGGCAAATCCGGCTTTCTCATAGTCGCTGACGAGACATCGAACGCCGTTGCGCTTCGCTCGTAGCAAAGCTATCTGCTCACGCTTTGGGAATGACAGGTATCGTCCGGTAAGCGGCGACGCCAACGGCGCGACAAGCGAGGGTGGCATACCTCCGGCGTCTCGAAACCAACGTACCCCGCCGGCGGCGACCCCCGCGCGGTGACCGCCGCTAGGCTTCTTGCCGTGATGCCGGAGAGCGTGAAAACCTTCTGGCGTTCGTGAGCCCATTAAAGAGCCGGACCGCGAATACGATTCGCTGCCTGTTAGCCGATCCCGTTTCCGTTTGAGACGACCGCCCGCGCTATCGGCTGTCGCCGCAGTTTGAGGCGGATGCCGTACAGGTCCGAAAGTTGACGGATAAACAACCTGTTCGTAAAGTCACAGAAGATAGTCGACTCGATAATCTTCAATTAGCCATGATCTGAGCGATTCGACTTTCGTTGTTGCCTTGACCGGAGCATGAAATGCATTTGATTGAAACAGGCGCTCGTTGGATTTGGGTGGCAAGCGCGTTTCTGATCTGGCCGACATCGTTTATGGCGCAGGCCAACGTCGCAACCAATCCTATGCGATTGATCGTTCCGCTCGATAAGGACCCTTGGCAGCTTTCACCGCTGCCCATGGGAGAGGGGGAGCGGCGCGGGATTCCTCGTCGACTCGCAGGTTCTATTAGGACGATCCCTGTTCATATACCTAACGATGTGCAGCTCACAGACTTCGTCAAAGAACCTCTTGGTCAGTCTCCCGATATCGCGAAGGCCAACGAGCAGGAGTGGTGGTATACCAGACATTTCGCGACTCCAGGGGGAACACTGGGGCGCGAAGTACGACTCGTGTTTGACGGCGTGGACTATTTTGCCGACGTTTGGCTCAACGGCGTCAAACTGGGTAGCCACGAGGGTGCGTACAGCCGGTTCGACTTCGAGGTAGGCGTTCGTCTGGCAAAGACCGGAGACAACTATCTTGCGGTACGCGTGACGGCTCCGTGGAAAGTTCCTGGTCGCTCGCACTACGAATTCATGAAAGGTGAGTACGAAGAAGCGTGGGATGCTCTGCCTGGACCCGGACAAGTGGTTTTTCCTCTTGGCCTTCATCGTGGGGTGCATTTGGAAGTGACCTCACGCACTCGCGTCGTCGATCTCAGCGTTTCAACCGCCGCACTTGCTGAGAGTGCTGCCAAGTTGCATTTTGCTGTGCAAATCGTGAGCAACGGTGGAGCGGCCAGGGGGATTGTGCGGACGCGCTTGGTTCCCGAGAATTTTTCAGGCGAGCCTGTAGCGCTGCCCGATCAGCCGTTTGCCATCTCCACTGCTACTGCGGGGGTTACTGTAAATTTCGACACCCGCGTCATGCGCCCGAAATTGTGGTGGACTTGGGATCTGGGGGCTCAGAATCTCTACCGAGCCGAGGTCAGCCTTGTCGATGAGGACGGCGCCGCGATCGATTCGACGGCAGCTATATTCGGCATTCGAACGGTGGAGCGCGACTCGAACCTCTTGTATCGCATCAACGGACAGCCAGTGCTGATGCGCGGTGCCTGGTACGCCATGTCGCGTCTGTATCCGGCTTCCACCGATCGGTGGACCTATGAGAAGGATCTGCGATTGGCACGCAACGCCAATATGAATCATCTCGTGAATTACACCGTCATCGAAAAGGATGATTTCTACGATTTGGCCGATAGGTTGGGCGTGCTGCTTTTTATGGAACTTCCGTTCAATCAAGAGGGACCGATCGACGCGCTGAACGATTCCTATCCACGCCGCCAGCAATTTATCGATTGGTCGGCGGCTGAGGTCCGACAAATCGTCAAGCAGCTGCGCAATCATCCTTCGATCGGTGT
>JAYTFO010000102.1:0-4042 GCA_043734305.1 Acidobacteriota bacterium
GCCTGCGAATCTTCCGGATGCACGAGGAACGTAGCCCGGCCGTCAACGTCGGCTCGGAGCAGGCGCAGGCCTTCGTCGGCTGCGTCCCACGACTTCACCACGACGTAATTGAGTTCGTCTCTTAGAAAGTCTTCCACGACTTGCTCGTAGCGCGGATCGACTTCCAAAAAGTCGGCGAGAACGCCGGCGGGAGCGTGCCCGCCTTGCAGAGCGCCCGACTGAAACAGGCGGCGCACCGATTCGGTGGAGTATCCGTGCTCGGCGATGACCGCTTGCAGCGATCCCTTCTTGCCGAGCGCGGAAGCGTATTCCGAGCGAATCGAATCAAGATATTTCTTGGTTTCGGTTTCTTCGTGGCGCTTGCTTTCGACCGTCCGGCGGAGGTCTGCGATCTCGCTCGCAAGCCCGCTGGCACGCTGGACCACGGTTTCAAATTCCAGTTGCAGTTGACCGCGTTGTCCACCGAAAGTTTCGGACTGCGTTGCCGCAATCGCGATTTCCGCGCGTAATCTCTGCTCTTCGCGATCTACACCCGCCAACCGCTCCTGCGATTGTGTCAACTGATTGCGAAGATTGGAGGCTGCGCCCACAGCTTCCAGAATGGCCGCGCGCGACGCTTCCTGTTCCATTTCCAGAATCGTCAGAGCGGAGGCTGCGTCGGCCATTTCCTGCTGGCTGACGGCCAGTTCCTGCTGGGCAGCGGCAAGGTCCGCAGATGCCGACTCCAATATTTGCCGGTGACCGTCGCGTTCTTCTTCCAACGCCAGCAGCCGATTCGTCGCTTGCGCAAGTTCCGCCTCGGAAGCCGCGGTGCGAACCGTCAATTCGGCGCAGCGTTCTTCGTTGGTACGGCGGCGGGCATGACCCCGATCAACTTCGATCGCGATCTGATTCAATCGTTCGCGATTCTGCCGCGACTCGGTTTCGATCGAATATCCCCGCTGGGTGCGCTCGGAATGCTCAGAGTCAAGCTGCTGCACGCCCTCGGACTGGTGGCGGATTTCCTCGCCCAGTTGATTGATCTGCGCGTCGAGCGAAAGGCCTTCCTGATCCATCTGCGTGAACTTGCTGGCCAGCACCACCCGCAATTTGGCGCGCATTTCATCGCGCAGGCGGCCGTAGCGCTCTGCCTTGCTGGCTTGCCGCTTGAGCGAGTTCATCTGCCGCGTGACTTCTTCAAAAATATCGTTGACGCGATTCAGGTTCACCTTCGCATCTTCGAGCCGGGCTTCGGCGAGGCGTTTCTTCGTCTTGAACTTTGTGATGCCCGCGGCTTCTTCAATCACCGCGCGGCGATCGGTAGGACGGCTGCTCAGGATTTGCCCGATGCGTCCCTGCTCGATGAGCGCGTACGACTCCGGTCCCAGGCCGGTGCCCATGAATAATTCCTGAATGTCGCGCAATCGGCACAGTTTTCCGTTGAGTAGATATTCGCTGTCGCCGGAACGGAACAGTCGGCGCGTGACCATGATTTCGCCCGCGTGGGATTGCTGCTGATTGAACTTGCGGCGGCGAATCTTCAACACGACTTGCGGTCCTGCCGGCGCTGCTTCACTGGCTTCGACGGGCGGAGCGACTGCAGCCCCTTCGACTTCCTCCGTCGTTCCCGGCTGCGCTTCTTCGACGGCTAGCTCGGTGTCGGCGGACGCTTGCGCCCGCAGTTCCGCCTCGTCCCAATCTTCCTGGCCGGTGGGGATATCGTTCTGGATATCAATCTGCGTCGGCTCGCTGGCGTCGGGTCCAGCGTAAACCTCGGGATCGATCAGAGTCAGGGAAACTTCCGCCATGCCCGTGGCGTTGCGTCCGCTCGTGCCCGAGAAGATCACGTCTTCCATGCGCGAGCCGCGCAAAGATTTCGCTGACTGCTCGCCCAATACCCACGAGATCGCGTCCGCAATATTCGATTTTCCACAACCGTTGGGTCCGATGATCGCGGCAATGCCTTCACCGTGGAACTTCAGATCGGTGCGATCACAGAACGACTTGAATCCCAGGATTTGCAGCCTTTTGAGTTTGAGCAATTCCTACTCCTTCATGCGCGCACACTTCTGGATCATCTGGCAATCTGCGTTGGCTGGTGTGCGCCGCGAAACCGTGCGGAACCTGTTGACTACCTGGGTTCCCCTACTTGCAACACGGTACGATACTGTCCGATGAAGCCGGACAGCTACCACGGCTTTTCACCAACTCTAACGGCGAATTCAGGAAGGGTCAAGAGATAAAACACCATATATAGGGGCTACCTTCCGTCGACCGCCTTTAGTTGCACACAGAATGTAGCCAGTGTGCGTGCGTTTGGGGTTGGGGAAGGAGGAGGCAGGAGGCCGCGAGAGCATTTTCAATGTACGCCTGGTGGTCGGCCGGAGCAAGGGCCGGTCGGGCATTGTTGGATTGAAAAAACCGATGCGTCGAGACGCGGCTTGCCGCGTCTCCGTTCGCGGAGGAGACGGGCAAGCCCCGTCCTACCTTGATTTTCTTCAGGGTAGGGAAAACTCTTTGCGGTCGGTGAGGTCCAGCTTAGGGTCCGGGACGTGTGCTCCTGCGGCAGATGTGCAGACGTCTTGCAGCGGACCCTGGTACATCTTCTTGCCATTCCACTCGACTCGCAGGTCGCCCGCTTTCGGCAGCAGCTCGGGCCGCAGATAGAGGCGCAAGCGCTTCACGTCGTGGCTGTGAATTTCGATTGTGTTATCGGGCTTGACCCGTGCCTCGACTTCCGACCTGCCCGGTTTGCCATCAAGAATTTCGATCCAATAGCGAAGGGGAGCTTGTGCGTCCGTAAAACTCAGATCGACGCGTTTGGGAAACGGATTGCGCAGTTTGTCTTTGAAGAAGGCCAGAGTCAATCCGTCGTCAGACTGCAACGTGATGTCATGTTCGCGGTTGGGGAGAATCTTCAGCTCCGGCTTGAATACGGGATGCATATCGCTCAGCGCTGCCTGGGTTGTGGTGGAACAGTCGGGCGTGATGCGCGAATCTTTTTCTCCATGGACGAACAGGAGCGGAAGGTTTCCAAGATTCGATAATCCCTGCTTGACCTGATCCGTACACTGTCCCGCGCCCATCAACGACACGACGGCTGCGAAGCGCTGTGGCCACAGGGCGGCAAAGTATAGAGAGCCGGTGCCCCCATTGCTGAAGCCGGTCAGGTAGATGCGGTCGCGGTCTACGTTGTAGCGCTCGAGAACCTGCCTCAGGACGGCATCGAAGCGGCGGGCGACTTCGGGCTTCCACCAATGATCGGCCGCATGCGGATAGAGGATGATGTAGTCAGTCGCCGAGACGACGTCTTCCGCGGTGTTCACGCCGTCCATGGCGAGGCCCGCGCCGCCGCTCAGGTAAACCAGCAAGGGCGCAGGCCGATCTGCGCGGTAGGTGAGTGGAACGCGCAGCAGATAGGGAGTCTCGGGATCAGTTTTAGTTGCCGGGACCATATTGAACAATGTGCCAAATTTTTCCGGCGACGGTTTGGGCGAGATCGGTTGACTGCAATCGCCCGAGGGCGGCGGGTCAGCAATCGCCGAAAGCTGCTCTGCAAGTTCTCGCAGTTGCGGACTTGAACTCTGCCGCAGTTGGTCAAGAATGGTTGCCGGCAATTTGATCTTTCGTCGGGCAGCGATGGTTAGAGCAAGGGCTTGTGACTTCCCGTCGTCGGACGCGAGAACGGAGGCAAGCTGATCGGGCGAAACAGGGATACCAGCATTGAGCAGGATCGCCTGCAACGCGCCTTGACGTGTTTCCGCGGAGCCGAGCCAGCTTTGGACAGTCTCATCGCGCGTTCGCGATTCCAGTTCCATGCGCATGTGCTCGTGGATGGTCGCGCCGGAATAGCTCCCCTCCAATTCGACCTGCTCAAGGACGCCCGACTCGGGCGACCACCAGGAGGTCAGCTTGAGCGATCCGTCGGGCAAGGATGCTTCCACGCGATGGCATGATTTGCCGCGGACGACTTCGTCTCCGATCCATCGGAAATTGAGGGCCAGCAGACTACTGCCGCGCCAGCCTTCCCCCTGCTTCACGGGAACTTGCGGAAGGCTCACTA
>JAYTFO010000103.1:0-22983 GCA_043734305.1 Acidobacteriota bacterium
GGAATGCCCAACAGCGACGAATACTCGCTCCGGTTCACAATGTCGCAGTTAAAAGCCGTGCCAATATCGCAGTATTCCGTCTTCGATTTTGCGTCGTGATGCTGCAAGGAAACGGACGACACCACAATCCCGAGCACCGCCAGGATCGCAACCACGCTGAACAGGCGTTGGATTCCAGAATTCATGGCAGCGGGCAACTTGTCCGGTCGCGCAACTCCTCGAGTTCGAACACGCGCTCCACCCGCTCTCCCGTGGGAGGAAACTGCCAGGTCGGATAATGTTTGATCTCCGCATCCACGCACACCTGCGTTCGCTTGCTGGTGTCCCCCTTCACGCCGCACTCGACGTAAGGAGCAAGCTTGAACGATGCGCCAAATTTTTCCTTCTGCTCCTGGCAATGCGGACACCACCACGCGCCGTACATTTTCACTCCATGATCGCTCAAGCACTTGGCGAACCCGTCATACTGATGCTGTTGCCGGTTTCCCAAGTAGTAGACTCCCCCGAACGCCGCCACGATCAGCACCGCATAGAGGGCTCGTTGCCCCCAATTGGCGGGCGTCGCCGTCCCTTCTTTTTCCTGCCGCCGCTCTCGTCTCAGTTCCGACATGATTTTTTATACCACGACTCGCAACACCGACGGCAACACATCGATCGCCTCGCAATACAGGGTGAGCGCTTCTCCGTCGACCATCACGTCGATCGGCCCGTCGAGATCAAACTCCACACGATGCGTCCTCTTGCTCTCCGCCAGCGAATGTCGCACGTGCGTCCCGTCATACAGCCCGCCCAGATTCCGTACCAGCCCCGCCCGTCCGATCGGTCCCCAGCGGACGAAATCAATCAACCCATCATCCGTTGCCGCTTCCGGCGCAACCATCATCGTCCCGCCCGTGAACTTGCTGTTGTTGAAACTCAGAAACAGACACGGACGCCGGTCAAACTCACTCTCTCCCGCCACCCGCACCGGGAATGGACGCCTCTTCAACTGCGCCAGCCCCAGAAAAATCGACGCGAAATATCCCATCTGTCCTGAACTCTTGAACCGGCGTTGCCGCAGAATATTAACGTCCGCCGCGAATCCCACGCTGAGCAGGTTGATGTAGTGCAGAACGCCTTCCCGATGCGTCAACCGCAGAACATCGCACGCCCGCGAACGCCGCTCCAGCAACGCCCGCATCGCATGCTCGACACCCTGATCTCCAAAATCCCGCAGAAAAGAATTCCCCGTACCGAGCGGAAGAAACGCCAGCGTGGGGATATTTTCTTCTGCCGCGCTCGCCGTCAACGCATCCGGAAAAAGTCCGTTGACGACCTCATAGGAAGTTCCATCTCCACCCACCGCCAGAAACTTGCGATAGCCGCGTCCGTAAGCGTCGCGAGCAATCCCGGTCGCCTCGCCCTCCGCGCCCGTTTCCACAACCTCAAGCGCAATCCCGCCCGCCCGCAGCCGCTCCAGCGCAGGCTTCACAAGCTTGCGGCACTTCCCACCGCCCGCCGCCGGATTGATGATGGTTAGAAAAGTTTCCTTCACAATAAAAAGTCGAAATCAATCGCAAAGAAGCCAGGTTTCCTCTGTGACCCCTGTGTCCTCTGTGGTTAAGCCTTGCTCTCTTCCCCAGGCAAGCACTCTCCCTAGATCTCCCGCGCACTCTCCCGCGCAGCCTCTCGCCCAATCGCCCCCGCCAACTCTCCACGCTTGATCTTCATCGACGCCGTGCGCGGAAAATCTTTCTCCCACACCAGCAATCCACCCACCCGCTTGTAATCCGCCAGTCTCCGGTTACGCGCCACGATGTCGTCGAGCAGACCATCGCTGAACTGCTGACCCTGTTCCAACCGCAGCACCAGCACCAGCTTTTCGCTTCCCAAACTCTTCTGCGGCCAGATGTAACTCGCCGCGAAAACGCAATATTCCTTCACCGCCACGCCGTCGAACACCGACTCCACATCCTCCGGATAAATATTTTTCCCACCCTCCGTAACGATCATGTTCTTCTTGCGGCCGAACAGTTGCAGATGGCCCCGCCCATCGAACCGCCCCAAATCGCCCGTCAGGAGCCAGCCTTCCACGATCGTCTGCGCCGTCAATTCCGGGTCATCGAGATAATGCGACATCACCGCCCGGCTGCGTACCGCAACTTCTCCGATCCCATCCTCCGCCGGATTCAGAATGCGCAGTTCCGATCCCGGCAGCGGCTTCCCGACTGTATCCGCCCGAAAAGGTTTCAGATCATTCAGCGTGACGGCCGTACACGCCTCGGTTAATCCGTATCCGCAAGTTACCGGAATTCCAAGGTCGTAAAAAAACTGCAACGTCCCCGGATCGGTGAACGCGCCGCCTACAATCAAAGCTTTTAATTCTCCGCCAAATGCTTTGTGTACCTGGGGAAGCAACCGTCGGCTCAATCCCAGGCGCGCTCGTCCGCGCGTGAGCGCCTTGTTGGCCGCGATCAGCCGATCCAGCACAAATCTCCTCGACCGCGGCAGTTCGTCAAACTTCGCGCGCAGCCCGCGTTCCAGATTCTTCAACACCATCGGCACCAGGCTCACATACGTAATGCGATAGCGCACAAACGCATCCCGCACAAACTCCGGACGCAGCGTCCGCAGATGCACCACACAAGCCCCGCACACAAACGGCCCAATGAATCCCACCATGAAATCAATCGCATGGTTCGTCGGCAAAATACTCAAATAACGCACACCCGGCCAAAACGGATACCACGCCGTCAGCCCCCGGCACTGCTCCAGATAATTATCGTGCGTGAGCACGCACCCCTTCGGCCGCCCGCCCGTCCCTGACGAATACACGATGCATGCCGTATCCTCGCGCTCCCGCGCCACAAATTGCGACTCGCCCTTCCGCCGGAATTCTTCCCAACGATAGGCCCCTCGCAAATCCGCACCAGCCGGCGCTTCCGTCACCAGCACGATTTCCGCAGACAGCTTCGCAAATTCCGGCGCCTGCGCGATGGCCCGCCACAAATAATATTCAACCACCAAAAACCGCGCCTTCGAATGCGCCAGCAATTGCAGATGCTCCGCAGCAGTCAACTTGTAGTCGAGAGGAACCAGCACTCCGCCACAAAAGAAAATCGAATACGCCGAAATCAGCCACTTCGACTGATTCGTCATAATGATCGCCGCCCGATCGCCCGCCCCGAACTCCGCGTCCTGCAGGGCACGGCACAGCGGACGCGCCATCTCCTTGAAGTCCGAATAAGTGAGCCGCACCTTTTCGCGATCGCGATCGGCTTCGATCAGGCAGGTTTCATTGGACCAGCGCTCCAGCGCATCCCCCAACGCCGCGCCCAGGCTTGCATATTGACGAAGATCAATCATTTAGGAAATCGTTGGTTGTCGATTGTAGATTGTTGAGTGCTGATTGATAGAGCAAAAGGCCTGTGTGAACCGCCGCATTCGTCAAATCAACAATCGAAAATCAGCAATCAACAATGGAAGGTCTACAGCCGCGCCTGAATCCGGCTCGCCAGCGTCCGGAAATCCGACACGCCTTGCAACTCATAGTCGGGTAACTCAATCCGAAAATGCTGTTCGAGCCGCGTCAGCAAATCAAGCGCTTGCAAGCTATCGATACCAAGCGTCTTGAAAAAGTCGTCGTCAGGCGTAAGCTTCTCCCGCGGCACTTTGAAGTGCGCGGCAGCGAGACTAAGAATTTCGTCGAGAGTATGGTCAGTCGCCAGCATAGACTTTGCTCCTAAATTACCAAATTACAGATTACAAAATTACCAAATCAGGGCAGGTACGATGCCTGCCCCTCGTTCTCCACAAACTTCCGCAACCCTTCTTCCACCGCAGGCCGCGTAAACAACTCGCAAAAGATTTCAATCTCCCGCTTCAACTCGTCATACGGGATCGGCTTCACAAATTCCTTCGCCGCCATCGACGTCTTTCGATCGAACTTACCAACCTGCGCCGCCGTCGCGCGCGCCAGTCGCAGCGCCTCGCCTTCGGCGGCGATCTGGCTGACCAACCCGATCTGCTGCGCCTTCATCACGTTGAAACTGCGTCCGGTCAAAAGCAGGTCACGCACCACGGCATTCCCCAAATCCCGCTTCAGACGCGGAATCCCGCCGAATCCCGGAATCAATCCCAACCGCAACTCGGGAAAGCAAAAACGCGCCATCCGATCCGCAATAATAATGTCGCACACCAGCGCCAACTCAAATCCGCCCCCAAACGTCACGCCATGGACAGCTGCAATCGTCGTGAGCGGCGCCGCATCCAGCGTGTTCATCACTCCATGGATGCGCCGCAAGAATTCCCGCACCCCACTCACCGCCGCACTCTTCTCCATCCCTCGCGAAACTTCATACAATTCCCGCAGGTCGGCTCCCGCTGAAAAACCAGCCTTCATCGTGGAATGAACAATCAGCGCATGCGCCTCGCGTGCCAGCTCCGGCAGCGCGGCGGTAAGTGTTTCTAACTCTTCGAGCGTCCCCGATCCAATTTCGTTGCAAGGCTCACGATGCAGCGCCAACTCAATCGCGCCGTTCACCACCTGCCACGAAATCGCCTGCCCCTTGAACTCGCTCATGCCGTTTTTGTCGCCCGATACATCCCGTCAATCTCGCCCTGGAACCGCTCCGCAATCAGATCGCGCTTCAATTTCCCATTCGCCGTCAGCAGCCCATTCTCAATCGTCAACGGATCTCCCACAATATGAAAAGCGCGCACCTGCTTGTAATGCGGCAGCGCCGGATTCACTGCATCCAGCACCGCCTGCACAACGTCGCTCGTCACTTCCCCCGTAACCAGCGCCGCCAAATATCCGCGCGCATTCCCAACCAGCACGACCTGCGTCGCGCCCGGCAGGCTTTCCAGAATCTTATCTTCGATGGGCTCGGGCGCAACATTATGTCCCGACCCCAGAATAATCAGGCTCTTGATGCGCCCGATGATCTTCCAGTTTCCCGACGCATCCACCTCGCCCTGATCGCCGGTGTGAAACCACCCGTCCCGCAGTACTTTCGCCGTTTCCTCTGGACGATTCCAATATCCCGAAAAAATACTTGGCCCGCGCACCAGAATTTCTTCATTCTCGCCGAGCTTCATCTCTACGCCCGTAATCGCCGGACCAACGCGACCCGGCACAACCTTCCCATCCGGATCGTCCATCGTGCAGATCGCCGTAGTCTCCGTCAGCCCATACACCTGCAGCACGGGAATTCCCAGCATCGAGTAGAACATCTGCGTCTCGACGCTCAGCGGTGCCGATCCACAGATCAACGCGCGCAACTTGCTCCCGATCATCTTTTTGCGAATGGTTGGGAAAATTAAGTTGCGAGCCATCCCCAGCCATACGCCATCTCCCGCGCGCGGTTTCCCTTCCTGACGCCGGGCCCATGCGCCCTTCGCCTTGCTGTAAACCTTCAACGGCAATCCCCCCGATCGCCACAGTTGTTCGTCGACCGCTTTGCGCATCCGCTCCAGCAGCGCCGGAACATTCAGAAAATATTCCGGACTCGCCGCCCGCATGTCTGACTTCAGCTTGCCCAAATCCGTATTCAGCGCAAGCCGGCTGCCGCGCAAAAGGCAGGTCAGCAGCATGATCCACGACCCCGCAAAACAAAACGGCAGATAGTGGAACACCGCGTCCTGACCCACGCCGCGCTTCATCAATTGATCGAGCCGCCCCGATGTGCAGCCAATCATGTGGGTGATGTTACCCGCATTCAACATCACACCCTTAGCGTCGCCGGAAGTCCCTGACGTATAAATGATCGTGACGGCGTCATCTTCTTCAAGCACCAGCGAACTATCGGAAAGCGGAGGTCGCGACCCCGTGAAAACCGTACTCATGGAAAAATGCGGCGGAGCCTCCGGCCACTCTTGAACGATCGCATCCGCCAGCATCTGGTCGCCGCAACAAATCAGCGACGGCAAACAGTCCTTCATCATCTCGACCAACTCGCCCGCCGCTTGCCGCGCATACAGCGGCACCACCGTCAGCCCCTCGGCCATGATGGCCAAGTCCATCGCCACCCACTGCGTCGAGTTTTGCGCCAACAACGCGCACCGGTCGCCCTTCTTCAGCCGCAACCGTCGCAGATAAGCGCGCCCCACCATCACCTGATCGTGTAACTGCCGCGCCGTAACCGGCACAATCCGCCCGTCACGCAACTCCTGAAGCACGACACTATCGCCGTTCTTCTCCAGGCTCGCGAAAATCTGTTCAAGAAATGTCATGAAATCAATTTGGACTTGTCATCCTGAGCGCAGCGAAGGACCTGCTGTCCCATGCAAGACCCATCAGCGTCGGATCCACCCGGCGCCAAGACCGCACCAACCACTGCTCCTACGAATACGCCCCCACCAACTCCCGCAGCCCCGCGCTCATCGGCGGCAAATAATCTTCCCAACTCCACTCCCCGCGCCGCGTCGGAAACTCCGGATACCGGCGCTGCACTTCTTCCTCGAAGTAAACGCCCATGCGCGCCATCAGTTTCAGATTGCGCACCACCGTCCGCGCAATACCATCTGCGATGCGTTCTCCATCGCGATCCAGAATCTCCAGCGCCGCCAGCGTTCTCTCTGCCAGATCCGGATCATCCACATTCATCAGCAAGTCGCAATGCCCGCGTTCGTTCATCAGATTACGAATGCGCTCATCCATCGTGATCCCCGCCGACGGCACCAGCGCCGGCATCGACGTCACAATCCCGTGATAACGCGACGACACCATCAGATGGCATGCCCGCAAAATACTCACCAGCTGATACATGTTGTAGTCTTCCGACGTTAGAATCGGCGCCCCGCCCAGCTTCTCGGCGATTCGTTTGCAGGGCCGAGCGTCCAGCCGCTCCGTCGCCGCCATGATCACGAACACATTCTTTTTCTGACGAAACGCCGCCACCGCCTTCGCAATCGAATTCAAATAATGTTCATAAGCCCGCTCGGACTCAGGCCCCGCATTATGAAAATACGGCCCGCGATAATGGCTGGACGCATAGGCACCCGTCAGACTATGCAGCGCCGCCTTCGCGACGGACGCCTTCACGGGCCACTCAAACGGGTTGATTGGACACACCACCAGCACCGGCGTCTTCCCATCCCATCCAACATCGCGCAACACCTTCTGCCCATATTCCGCGCCTAGAGGCTCAAACGTCCAGGCGGTGTCGGTCCCCAGTTCGGTCGGCACTCCCAGTTCCCGCAAAATCTTTCGCGACTCGTCATTGCGCGTGATCACCAGCGAATTCTTGCAATACCGTCCGCACATCTTCGCAATCAGCGGATCCATCTGCCCGGCCTCGCCACCGTAGCCGACCGAGAGTTTGTTCTGAGCGGCCGCAATGCCCAGCGATCCAACAATCATCGTCGTGAGTGCATTGGCGAACTTGCTCTTGAACATCGAGCCTTCATGGGCAACCAGGCCGTGGTGTTTGGAAACCTCGCGAGACAGAAACGGCGGGAATATGTCCGGCAGGTGAACCTGCGAAGTGCCCTCGAAGTAGCCCCGCGTCAAATCAAAGTTCTGCGACATCACCGTGAATTCGACATTTTCAGCCCCCAGAATACGGCGCAGCTGGCGAAGCGTTTCTTCCGGACGAACATCCGACCCCGTATTGCGCGTGCCGTTGTAGCCCGCAAAGAGCAGTTTCAATTTCTCGCCAGGGCGCCACGGCTGCCCCTTGCCGAGCACCCATTGCACCTTCTTGCCCTCGATGATGGCCGAGACCCAAGCCTCCAAAACAAAATCCATCATGCCGCCGCTCCTCCCGCGCCCTCGGGCCAGGGCTGATACGGATAGCTGAAGTCATGCTCGCGGCTGAACTTCAGCAACGGAAAACTGTACGCCGAAAATGGCGCCGGCTTCCGCCCCAGTTCCGTGGTTGCACGCGTGTTGTCGAATACCGTGTTCCACGTCAGATACGGCAGAAACACTTTCATCAGCGCCGCGCCGTGACCGATCGGGCCCTTGCGGTTGGCCAGCGTGTTCACGATCGAACGAAACGGTTTTTCTAGGATCGGCATGAACATCGGGCCGCGTTTGGATTGCGCCGCTGCCAGCGCCGTCGTCAGTTCACGAAAAGTCTGCGAGCCGTTTCCCGACGACAGATGATACGTATCGTGCAGCGGATTGGACTTCATGTGCAGAGTAGAAATCGCATCCGCGACAAAATCCACATTCACAATGTCGATCTTGTCATCAGGACGAAATGGCAGCACCGGTAATCCTGCCAGAAACACACACGACCGCACCATATCGAACTGCGTCGTCTCCGGATACCGGCTGTCCCCCAGGACGATGCTCGGACGAAACATGGTCAGCGGCACATCCGGCAACAGTTCCCGCACCATATGCTCACAGAATTTCTTCGTGCGCGCATACGGATCGAAATCCGACCGCTCCCACTCAATCGAGCGGTCTTCGGTCACGACTTCGTGATTTCTTTTCCCCGCCACCGCCACCGTGCTCACATTCGAAAACCGCTGGAGCCCATGATAGTAGTGCGAACGCCGCGCCAGTTGCACCACTTCCAGAGTCCCGCGCAGGTTCACATTCAGGCAGCTCTTCTCCGATTTCCGATTTAACGAAGCCGCGCAATGAATGATCGAGTCGGTCGTATGCACAAGCCGCTCATAACCGTCCGGATCAAGTCCGAACCGCGGGTCCGTCAGGTCTCCGACAAAGATCCTGATCTTCGCTTGCAGATATTCATGGAAAGTTTTGAACGGCATGTGCAACTGGAGCGAATTCCATAGCCGCACTTCCGCGTCATGCGGATCGCGTCCCCGCACCAGCAGATTCAGCGCCGACTCATGCTGCTGCAAGAGATTTGCAGCCACATGCGCGCCGATGTACCCCGTAGCCCCGGTGAGAAATATAGCCATCTTGAACTGAGAATTTCTTTCTGACCCTTTGCGTGAAACCAGCCCCGGAGGGGCAGCCGAAATTAGCCCAACGCTTCAGCGCTGGGTAGCGTCCCCATCTGCAAACTCCGCGGCGCTCGCGCCTCCAGCGGCCTTCCCTCAATCAGCGGATACGTCCACCGCCGCAACGCCGGAATATGAATCTCGATCCAATATTCCCACCAATCCACCGCAGCCGCGTCGTATCCAAATACAGCGCGCTCCTCCGGCGTCAGCGCCTGCGCCAGTTTCTCCACATTGTCGGCGACGAAATCATGTTCATTGTTCAGGATGAACGGTTCAAACAACTCGATCAATTTTTCCACGCGTTCCAGACTGCGCTCCGCTTTCGCCAACGGCTTGCGCACCGGCAACGGCGACATGATCGCCTGTATTGATCTGATAATCATCTTCTGCGCCGGCGCCGACATCCTCTTATAACGCGTCTTCGAAACCGAAATCGCATCCATCCTCAATCGTAGCCAATACTCCAGCCCTTCTTGCGCCCGGTAGTGCTTACGGTGTCCCAGGGAAGTCAACTCGATGCACCGCTTCATATCGCACGGATTCGTCACCGAAGTCGCCAGTTGATACAGCGGATCATGCCGCCTCTCCACCAGTGCCGCCGCAATCAGGGTCATGCCCGCGCACACCGCGTCCACCGGAATAATATCCAGCCGCTTGCGTTCATTCGACGGCAACTGCCGGAACGAAGTCCCCAGTAGATACGACAGCGACGCCGAAGTGTTGATCCCCTCATTCCATCCGCGAAATGGTTTGAACACCGACGTCTCGACAATCGCCGGCCGCACGATCGCAATCGGCAGCCCCGTCCCATATTTTGCGATCAGCGACTCCGCCAGGCTCTTGCTGAATGTGTAAGTATTCGGCCAGCCCAACTCGTGCGCGCGCTTGATCCCCGCTTCGGTTAAATAATTTTTTAACCAGCGCATCCGATTCTTGCGAATCTGATTCTCCAGCGCCGCCCCATGCAGATTCTTCGCCGCATGCTCTTTCCCCAGCGCCTGCTGCCGCAATTCTTCCGTGACCTCAGGCCCTTCCGCCCGCGCCTCGGCCAATTCCACGAACTCGTGCAGCGCGTGCCACTCGCGATCCGCATCAAAATCCGCCACTCCCGCCGGCGTGTAATTCGGACGCACCCGCTCGCTCACTCGTCCATCGCGCTGTCCGGCCACATAACAGGTGGAAAGATGCAGCAGCGCCGCCTGCTTTGATCCGCGAATGAACTCCATCAGGTGAAACGTCGAGTCCACGTTCACCGCCAGCGCGTCCCGCAAGTCAGGATTAAAATCCGTCAACCCCGAACTGTTGATGATGACATCCAGTTCGCCTTGCAGCCGCGCCGCCACTTCCGCATCCAGCCCCAGTCCCGGCTGCGATACATCGCCTTCCACCACTTCCACTCTCTCCGCCAGATACGCGCCCAGCCGGTTGCCGTAGCGTTCAAACAGAGGATCGAAAACCGGCGACTCCTCAATCATCTTCTCGAAGCGCGCGGATCCCGGATTCGACTTCTGCCGCCGGATCAGCAAATACAATTTCCCAATCTCCGGCAGATCCAGCAGCGTATTCGCCAGCCACACTTTGCCGATGAATCCCGTAACCCCGATCAGCAGCACGCGCTTGCCACTCAGCGCCTTGCGCACCGAAAACTGCCCCGCATGTCGAGCCTCGTCAAAATAAACAATCGGACGCAATCGTACCGGCGCTTCCCGCTCTGCCGTCACCGTCGCACCTTCCAAAGCTCTCAGTCCGCGCAGCCCCAACGCATGCACCCAACGAGCTGTGCTCTGCTGGCCGTCTGGTCCCGCTTCGCGAATCCGCGCAAACAGTCCCCGCGGACGAATCACCGGACTCAGCAATCGCCCCGTCGCCACTCCATCGCGAAACTCCGGCCGATTCGCGATAATCCACCGCACTCCCAGATGCCGCGCCAACGGACGCATTACCGGCTCCAGTCCCTGGCTCACCAGCACCACTTCCGCGCCCGAATCCTGCAACGCCTTCAGCTTTTTCACTCCTTCTTCTTTCAGCAGTGGCTTCAGCTTGTACTGAAACTCCTCCTCCCCCAGCAGATCAAGCCGGTCGCGCGTGATGCCGCGCAGCACCGCATGCACAATCCGCGTCGCCGCCTTCCGATTCACCGCATAGAGAAAAGGCCGCAGCAACGCCGTCAGAAGCACGAGTCCGCGCCGCCACCCTCGCGAAGCAAACGTCTGGCTATTCCACGCGAAGAAGGCGATCGGACGCGTCGTCGTCAGCTCCAGCAGGCTTCCTTCCACCCGCCAATACACCGGCGCAACCGGACGCGTTCGACCGTTATTTGAATTGATCTGGGACAAATCGTTCTCTCGGCTGACAATGCCTCCAAGCAGGAGGGGCAGAATCTTCTATTTTAACCAATCCGTAACAAACCGCGAAACGCCGCCCGAAACTCCGCTAACCTAAGCTCTTCTTTGCGACCTCCGCGGCCCCTGCTCTGCGACCTTTGCGGTTTAAGATTTTGCAAGTCTCTTGATCGGAATCTAACCCGCAGGCCAGCGCCCAGCCCAGCAAGTCTATGGCATACAGACAGAGTCGGCACGAGGAATTACGCTTGTGGTGCCGCTGCGCAAAGAAGCGATCGGCCGCTGGAGAAGACAAGAAAAAAGGCCCACCCATGAGCAATCGGGGTGGGCCGGAGAGAGATTTCGTTCTACTGAATTACGCCAAACAATCCATTGACGCCGTTCATTGGGCCGGCCGTGTAGAAGAGCTGATTCGTATTCCCATTGGCAGGCGTACCGCCTCCGAATTCGAGCCCCCACAACTGGTTAATCTTAATGGGCTTGCCAAGCTTGTTCTTCACCGTCCCCACCAGCGCTCCCGTGTTCCAGTCGAAGCCGTTGATGGTCCCGGTATTTGTGTTGTTCGCGATCAGCAGCGTGCTGCTGAGCGGACCGAAGTTGCTCGGCGCGGATGCCATCCCCCACGGCTGGTTCAACGGCGCACCCTGAATCAGTGTTTTTACAAACGTGCCGTTTTCCGTGAAGATGTCGATATATCCGCCCGCTCCGCCTGCGGTATCCGCAAACGCGACATACAACTGGCCGTTAATGTCCTGGATGTTGGCAGGCGCGAAACCCGCCGGCAGGTTGTGGTCCGTAAAGGACGTCACAAACTTGAAGTTGCCGTCGTAAACATCAACCTTATTGTTATTGAAATCGGCCGCATAGATCATGTTGCCGGAAGGCTTGTTGGTAATCGCCAATCCCGTGTAGCTGGCGCCCGATCCCGAATTGTTCACCGCCAGCAGCGCATTGTTCGGCGCAAAGTGCGACCACCCGC
The DNA here is from genome assembly GCA_043734305.1 of Acidobacteriota bacterium. GTDB lineage: Bacteria > Acidobacteriota > Terriglobia > Terriglobales > Acidobacteriaceae > Acidiflorens. The sequence continues at coordinate 12,229 of JAYTFO010000103.1, forward strand.
TGATCGTCCCATCGAGCGTGACAAAAATAAACGCCGATACCCAGTTCTGGATTTTGAATTGCTGCGAACCGTTGAACACAATCCCTGTCGGCGATCCCACGCCCGTGCCCGAAGCGGTTGGAATCGTAACCACCAGGTTCTGCTTCACACCCGTGCCGTCGTAGAGCGTCGAAAGCCCGCTGTACTCGTCGCTCAGCCAGAACGGATTGCCCGGGCCATAGGCGAGCCCCCAGCCATTCTGTAACTGCGTATCTTGATGCTTCGCGCCTTTGGACAAGTTGGAGACCAGGTTGGTCTTCTTATATTGCGCCACCGAAATCCCGGACGTCACCAAGATCGTGACCCCAAGCAATGCGGCGATAAAGAGGTTGCGGCGGACTGCAGTACTCATAACGGAAATCTCCTTGGAAAGAAACTCGGCCAGCGGGAAAATACTTCGACCTTGAAGCCTCCCGATGCTAGTCCAGCCGCGGCGCTGGAGTTGTCAGGATGAGGTCAGCGATTTGTAAATTCCTTGTCAGCCCTGCGGCCATGCCCCAAAAGCCATTTTCGCAGCACGCCCTTCTCCGCGCTCTCCGCGGCCGTTCTCAACGCCCTCTGCGGTTTAAGATTTTGCCCAGCGAGCGCCTGATTGCACCCCCGCACCGAGCTTGACGCACAGCAAAACCACTCCACTCATCGCCAGCGCCGCACTCACCAGTAAGAGCCCGCCCTTGAACTGCCCCGTCGAAGTGCGCACCAGTCCGATCACATAGGGCCCCGCAAATCCGCCCAGGTTCCCGACTGAATTGATGAACGCGATCCCCGCCGCCGCCGCAGTACCCGACAACAGGCTCGTCGGCATCGACCAAAAAGGCCCCATCATCGAGAACACGCCCAGCACCGCCACGCTCAGCAAAAAAATCGACGGTCCCACCGAAGTTGAATACGCCGCCGCACTCAACGCGATCGCCCCCGCGAACGCGGGCACGGCCGTATGCCAACGCCGTTCTCCTGTGCGATCCGAATGTAATCCCACCGCCACCATGGCCAGCGCCGCCGCCACATACGGAATCGCCGACAGCAATCCCACCCTGAGATTGCTCACTCCCGACAAGCTCTTGATCATCTTCGGCAACCATAAACTTACGCCGTACGAAACCGTATTCAACCCGAAGTACACCAGCGCCAGCATCCAGATGCGACCGATCTTCAAAGCGCTGAACGTTCCCGTGCTCGCCACCACTTCCACTCGTTCGTCGCGAAGTGTCTGCAATAACCACTCGCGCTCTTCCCCGGCAAGCCACGCCGCCCGCTCCGGACTATCCACTAGATAAGTCAGAGCCGCGACGCCCAGCAACACCGCCGGAATTCCTTCCATCAGAAACATCCACTGCCATCCCGCCAGTCCCGCCTTCAGATGCAACCCCAGCAGCGCCCCCGAAATCGGACCGCCCACCACGCCCGCCAACGGCGCCGCCGTCATAAAGCGCGCCACCGTTCGCGCCCGCGCCCGCACCGGAAACCAGTTCCTCAAATAAAAAATCACGCCCGGAAAAAATCCGGCCTCCGCCGCCCCCAGCAAAAATCGCAACAAATAAAAACTGCGCGCCCCGCTGACGAATATCATCGACGCCGAGATCACGCCCCACACCATCATCAACAACGCAATCCAGCGGCGCGCCCCTACTCTCTGCAGCACCAGATTGCTGGGTACCTGAAAAAAGAAATACCCAGCAAAAAACATTCCCGCTCCCAGGCCATACACCGAATCCGTGAACGAGAGCTGTTGCTGCATCTGCAGCGCGGCAAATCCAACATTGATCCGATCCAGGTACGCGACGATGTACAACAAGAAAAGAAACGGCACCAGCCGCAAAGTAAGTTTGCGGACCACCGCCTCCTCCATCCCATCGCCGATTTTGATTTCCCCTGTGATCCCTGTGTCCCCTGTGATCAGGATTTTGCAGTTCTCAGCGTCCTCAGCGAAAACTCCGCGACCTCCGCGATTAAAAGCTGTAGCTCTTCTTTGCGCCCTTTGCGAAACCTTAGCGACCTTTGCGGTTAAAAGCTTTTCCGAATCTCCGCCACGATATTCTCCACTGTCCCGCCTGCATCCACCACCACCGCATCCTCCGGCTCTTCCAGCGTTGCGAGCTGACTCTCCAGCATCGACTCGCGCATGTAATGCCCCTGCCGCTCGAGCAGTCTCTCCCGCAACAACGCCCGATCCGCCTTCAGATACACCACCCGGACTTCCGGCCCGGCCATCAACCTGTCACGATACACTCTCTTCAACCCCGAACAAGCCAGCACGCCATTCTTATCCGAAGCAATCCACTCTTGCATCAACCCTCGGAGACTCTCCAGCCAGGGCCCGCGATCCAAATCCGTCAGCGGAATTCCGCTCTTCATCTTCTCCACATTCGCCGTCGAATGATAGTCGTCGCCATCCGCAAACTCCCAGCCGAGTTGCGACGCCAGCAGTTTTCCCACCGTCGTCTTCCCCGACCCCGACACTCCCATCAGCAACACGACCAAGCGCAATCCCTCATCTCAACTCGAAATTGTCACACACATCGAGACCATTTGTTTTCGCAGACTTCTCCCAGCGACATTTTCCAGCAAACAAACCTCCTTGAACCAATCTAGTAACACCCCAAGGGAATATCCTTAGTCACTGGGCATGTATTTAACTAAAAGTTACTATGGTCGAGTCGGTAGCGATCTGGGATTTCTTTATGGTCTCGTTGCCGATCGGTTGGGCCGGTAGTGTAATGGAGCACGTCGGAATAAGTACCCGCGTCCCGGAAATTTCGTCCGAAAGTGCAAGTTCAACGCTTGCCCGGTCCACCAGTAGTTGTCCAAGGCCACGGCCTACGTACGGCTTTTGATTCCACCCTGTGGTCCTCCGTGTCCCCTGTGGTTCAAGCTTTTCGCTGTCTCATGTGGGGATCTCAGCCAGCCGCGGACGAGTCATAACATCCCCCGCTCTGTCCAGCATACGTCCCAATACTTTCCAAACTTTCTCCCCACCTCTGAAAACACGCCGACAACTTTGAATCCAAAATGTTCATGGAACGCAGCCGTCGCCGGATTCGGCATCGTGTATCCTGCCACAATGCGATGGACATCTTCGCCCCGCAACGCCTCAAACAGCGCCGCATACAGACGCGTCCCCATTCCCTCCCCCACCGCCTCCGGCGCACAATAAATCGTAGTCTCCACAGTAGTATCGTAAGCCGCCTTCGGACGCCATCGCATCGTCCCTGCATATCCCATCACGCCAGCATCTTCTTCGGCCACCAGCAAACGATAGCGCCCACGAACGCCAAACTGCTCGAACCACGTCTCCCGCCCCTCGACCGTGTAAGGCGCAACGTCAAACGTTACCGGAGTATTCACCACGTAGTAGTTGTAAATCTCAGTCAACCGCGCCAAATCCGCGCGCACCGCCGGACGGATCATCGTCTCCGACATACAGGCCCCTGGCTGCGTTATCACCGCAACGTCATAGACATCTTACCGACTGGAACTCGGCAGGAGCATGCTTGCACTCGCCGTTCTGATCGACGGCCACACACTTTCTGGCTATGCTTAAAAAGGGCAATGCCTTGAACCACCCGCCTCGGCTTTTCGTATCTACAATCATGAAACCCGTCCTCATCAATCCGGAAGCCTTCCGCCCCCAGCTGCCGGCTCTTACTTCCATCCGCTTTCTGGCGGCGGCCTGGGTTGCCGTTTTCCATGCCCAGGCGATGCGGATTTTTTTCGGCCCCGAGTGGTTCCAGGTGATCGCCTCCATTGGCGACATGGGAGTGCACTTCTTCTTTGTGCTCTCCGGTTTCATCATGGTCTACACCTACTCGGGACGCCTGGAGAGTCGGCGGGACTTCTGGCAGGCGCGCTTTGCCCGCATCTATCCGGCGTTCATTTTCTCGCTTCTGCTCATGGCTCCCGGCTTCTACTATGTCTCGCTGAAACTGGACGTCGCGAAAATTGTGCCCGAATGGGTTTGGCCGGCGGCCCATCTCAAACTCACCACTGTGCTCGCCCTCACCCTGCTGCAAACCTGGATTCCGCAGAACTCCATGGCCTTGCACATGCCCACCTGGAGCCTTTCCAACGAGGCCTTCTTCTATTTTCTCTTCCCATTTTTGTTGCCTCTCTTTGGCCGCTTCTCGCGGAAACAGTTGCTGGCGTTTGTCCCGGCTTGTTTCGTCCTGGGAGCAACGGCCTCCATACTCTACAACTGGATTCAGCCCGATGGCCCCATGGCCCGGAATTCCCATCAAATTGTTCCCTGGCTTTATTTCATGAAGTTCCACCCTCTCTCGAGAGTTGCGGAATTTCTACTGGGCATGGCTTGCGGTGTGGTTTTCCTGCACAGTCCGCGCAATCGCCGCACGGCTTGGCCATGGATCGCAGCGGGCATCGCCATGGTGGCAGTTGCCGGCGCATTCCTGCACCGGATTCCTGAACTGGTGCTGCATGCTTCCGTGATCGCGCCGGCCTTTGCGGCCATTATCTACGGTGTGGCGTTACGTCCCGCGGGCCTGGGTGTTTTGGAAACGAAATGGTTCGTCCTGCTGGGAGAAGCCAGCTATAGCTTCTACCTGTTGCATGGGCTGGTGATCGCCCTCTTCACCCACTATTTTCAGGACGCCTCCGGCGCTCTGCGTCATCAGAACGCGCTCGGATTGCTGCTCCTGCTGGCAACGACGGCAGCAGTGTCCATCGGCGTCTACAAACTCATCGAGCGGCCGATGCGTCGCGTTCTCCGTCCCAAACCCGCAACCGGCAAAGAAAGCGCTCCCGCCCTGGCGCCAGCCACCAACGCCGAAGCTCCGGGATAGGCGGAAATGTACTCTGGCACGACACAGCCGAATTTATACGATTTCCCGCATAAAAACATATTATGCGGTTTTCCGCGTATATCCATCCCGGGCGGACACTCCTCCACTGCGCGATGGGAAGTGCTTCTATCGCTCATTCCATTATTTTCAGAGGCTTACAAAGACCCGATCTTCCGTCTGCCGGGTACCCCCAGGTTTTGGCTGGAAATGCGCGCGGCCACGGAATCAAAAATCCGGACACGGGAGTGTTCAAGAACTTTGCGATCAAGGAGGCGATATAATTTTGCGGCCCAGGAGCGTTCGGCCAGAGAGACAGTTATACAGGCTGCGGAAAAATCGGTGTTGCACTTGTTTTTGGGTGGCGCAGCGGTTTACCGCTGCGATAAAGGCTTTATTTTGAATCCGGTTTTAGCCGCTGCGGTGAGCACTCTTCGCTTGGAAACGACTTTTTCCTCAGCCTCTATACCCGTACGCCACCGCATTGGTGTAAGTCACACTGTAACTTGCCAGGGATAATCCAGGAGGATCGATGTTTCGCCGCTACCTAATTACCCCACTTACTTGCCTGCGCGCGCTGATGCTCTCGGTCGCATCCTCATCTGTAGCCCCCGAGGTCGCGCTGGCCGGTGGCCCCACTTCTCCGAATTATAATAAGTCTGGGCTGCCCCATTTCTCGCGGCGAGAAGTGGGCAGCAGCGCCGTCCCCATCAGAGTGTGGTTGATCTTACGCGGCCGCGGTCGAATCTTCATCTTCAGGACTTGCCATTCATTCACCTTCACCGGACCCGCCTCTCCGAACGCCTGACTTCCGTGACCACGAACCGATGCTTCGATGTACCAACAAGGCCAATTCCCGCCGAACCTTCCGCGCATTACGATGACCTTGAATCATCCAGTTTGCATTGGGGAGGTCGACATGTCACCGATGGTACTTCGGTCTGTCGTGAGTATGGCGCTCACTTTGCTGGTTCCACTTCAATTGCTGGGCCAGGAGTCGGCTTCCGGGATGGTTTACGCCAATGGCCCGGCTTGGGTCAATGGCACGGAGATACCGAAGTCAGTCGCTGTCTTCCCGGGAGACGTGCTCCAAACCAAACAGGACGCCTCCGCGAACCTCACCACCAACGGTTCGTCGGTCATGGTGTTATCGGATTCTCTCGTGAAGTACGAAGGATCTTCTGTCGGAGTGGATCGTGGATCGGTCCGGGTGAGCACCGGGTCAGGCTTTGAAGCTCATGCCTGCGAGGTAAAGGCTAGACCCGTGAACAATACGCCGACTCAATATCAATTTACCCATGCCGACCGCCATGTGACCGTCATTGCCACCAAGGGCGATGTGACCGTCGAAGACCACCAGGGATCGAAGACGGTGAAGGAAGGTGAGCAAACCACCCGCGACGACGGTTGCAAACTGGCGATCAAAAAGAACCCGAAAAAACGTCCGGGAGTGGCCGCCGCCGCTGGCGGCGGAATTCTTAGCTCTCCCGCCGTTCTCTACACCGGCATCGCTATCGTCGGCGGCGTCACCACTTGGGTCCTCCTCCAGGGAGACGATCCCATAAGTCCCGCCTGTCCCACCAAAAGCTGCCAATGAAATGACCGGAGACCGGCGGGCGGCCCCGCCAAGTCTGTGTCATTGTGCCTTGACAGAGTCAACAGGTTATAGAGGGTGGCCCACGATTACTGCCTTGATTCTGAGTTACCAGGGCCACCCGCCTCCGGCGCGTTGCGGAAAATACGAAGCAGGGTTCCCCCGCAGAAGATGTGATTCGGTTCCACCTAGACCTTGCGGACTCTATTCCAAGCCAAGCTCGTCGTTGTACCGTTGGGTAGCCTCGTAGCACTCGCAGGCAGAGTCTTCAAGTTTCTTGCGGTTCACGATCTTTACTGCGCCACGGGTATACTCGATAAGCTTCTTCTTCTGCAAAACGCCAGCTGCCAGGCTCACGCTAGCTCTATCTGTCCCTAGCATCGTTGCGAGAAAGTCATGGGTGATGTGCAGCGACGCTGAATCCACTCTATCCTGAGTCATCAGCAACCACCGCGCAAGGCGCTGCTCAATACCGTGCAGCCGATTACACGCGGCTGTTTGTGCAACCTGCATTCCCTGAATTGCGGAATAGCGGCTCAACACCAGTTGCAGGTGTGGAGTGGATTCCAAAGTGTTTTGCAAATCTCCGACTTCTACCCGAAACCCATCCCCGGTGATTTGAACCACCGCCTGAAGCGGGTTCCAGTTCAGGCCAACAGCCGCCAGTGTTCCTGTAAAGCCCTCACTTCCAACGATGCCAGCTTCGGCCGTTTTTCCATCTTTCATTACGACTACAAGGGAAATCAACCCTCGATTCGGGAAACACACAAATTCCAACTTCTCCCCCGCCTCGTGAACGACGAGATGGTCTGGCAAGCTGACGTATTTGAGCTGAGGACGAAGTGAGCTGTAGTCGCTATCGGAAATCGATAGAAGTATGATGTTGCTGACTGGTTTCCCTTCGGTATTCGTCCGCTTACCAGATTGCACGAAGCAATACTATGCTGGATACGACCCTGATACTGAGCACAACTGACCGCTTCAAGACTACGGATCGTGACCAACTCTGAAAGCGATTCCGCTACTTCAAACGAAGCTCCGAAATCGGGCATTCGCACGGACAAAAGAATCTGCTACGTATGCGGGATACCCAACAGACCATCCAAAGTGGCACGTGATATTAGTGCAACAGAAAAGTTTATGACTCCACGTGCGGCGGCTAAGAGGAGACGCGATTTTGACCCCCACATGTTCCTCGCCACCATCGGCGAGGGTCGAACCATTGTGCCTTTTCGAAAGAAACAGACCATCTTCGCCCAGGGAGACGCTTGCGATGCAGTGTTTTATATCCAGCAGGGTAAAGTAAGACTCGCCGTCGTCTCCGAGACTGGGAAGGAAGCAACAATAGGGATATTGAGTGACGGTTATTTTTTCGGGGAAGGTGGCCTTGCAGGTCAGCCTGTCCGCATGGGGTCGGCAACCGCAATGACGGATTGCACGGTTCTGCGCATTGACAAGAAGGCTATGATGCAGGCGCTTCACCGGGAACATGCGTTATCCGATTTGTTCGTGGCATATCTATTGACACGGAACATCCGACACGAAGAGGATCTGGTGGACCAACTGTTCAATTCCAGCGAAAAAAGGCTGGCCCGCGCGCTTCTTATGCTCGCCCATTTTGGCAAGGAAGGCGTACCTGAGACTGTGATCCCGAAGATTAGTCAGGAGACCCTCGCAGAGATGGTGGGCACGACCCGCGCACGGGTCAGTTTTTTCATGAATCGGTTCAGAAAGTTGGGCTTCGTTGACTACGATGGTGGGAGCACGCTGCAGGTTCACAGTTCACTTCTAAATATCGTTCTCCACGATTAGCCTCCCGCGCTGAACTCCCAAAGGCGGGTGGCCCACTTCTCCCCGAATCGTAATAAATCGGGGTGCCCCATTTCTCGCGTTCGTGTTCGTTGCGAGAAGTGGGCCATTAGCGCCGTCGACATCGGAGTGGGTTGATCCTGCCCAGCCGCCGCCCGATCCGTGATTCATGATCACAACAACGGCTGGCCATCCCTTCACTCGAACCAGACCACTCTCGCCAAGCGCATGCCTCGGCATCCCGTGAGAGCAGCGAACGAGAAATCAAACTAAAAAACAAAAGGCCGCCAAGCGGCGGCCCTCGTTTACTCGAAGCTCGTAACTCGCAGCCCGCAGCTAGTCCCCAGCCACCGGCTCTCCCACCTGCTCCGCGGCCTTCACAGCCCCATTGCCGTTGGAGTGCCCGTTCCCCGACGCCGGAGCAATCGCCCCGAGCGGGATGAACCCGCCTTCGTTCGATGTCGCCTGCGTCTCTTTCAGGACCACTTCTCGATAGAGTTGCGCCATGCGTGCATCGTAGGCAGCGTCGTTCTTCTTGTTTCCACGGTCGGCAGCCTGTTTTGCATCGCGCGCCCGGACTTTTTCTTCGCGCGCCGTCTTCGCGATCCCCAGCTTATCGAGATCATGCTGGATTTCCTGGGTCACGATGCCTTCGCGCAACTGCAACGTATGCTGCGCGTCTTCCATGCTGACTTTCTTTCCGCCCGCGAAGATTTCATGACGCCCATGCTCTTCATACCACTTAGTAAGTGTCGCCGTCATGTGCATCTTCTCGATAATGTTCCGCCAGCCCACGCCCGTATTGTAAGCGCAGAAACTGATCTCGCCTTCCTGCGTAGCGTAAGGAATGATGCACTGCTCTGTCCGCCGGAAGTCGTAGTTAAACAAATCCTGAAACCACATTCCCGCCACAAACAAAAAGTTCCAGCGATCCTGACGGCGCTTCATCACATCGTCAATCGTCCGATCCGGACCAACCTTCCCGTAGTTCTTACCCGTAGCATTGAAGTTCTTATCGAACTTCCGCAACAAATCGATCATCTTGAAATGCGTAGGCGACTGAAACGGATCGTAATTCTTCATCAAACAAAGCGCCATCCCAAAAACCGTCCAGAACTTCGACCGAGCCGCATCGTTGACCTTAGCAATATCCTTAGCCAGCTGATCGCCCTTCAAGAAAGCAGTAACCGGCACCGCCTCCTTAGTCTCCTTATCGATCATAATAGCCATCCCCGTCCCACAATTCGGATGACAACCGCAGGATAGTTGGCCCCAGTCGTTCTTTGCGTCGCCAGCGTGCATTACGTCGGCCCAATCGCTGAAGGTGGACATGAAGCTGATCGGATACCAGTCGCGGGCGGGTTCGCCCAGGCCGGTTTGATTTTTTACGTCGTGAGCCAGGTGCGCGAGTGTGTAACGTTGCGCTTGGCGGCGTTCGTCGGTGATGGCTTCGTCGCGGCCGGTGAAGCTTACGGGCTGGAAGCTGAGGAAGCCGATTTTTTTCGGATTGTCCAATGCGAATTGGATGATGCGTCCTACTTGTTCGTTGTTGATGCCGTTGACGATGGTTACTACCGGGACGATTTCTACGCCGGCGCGGTGGAGGTTGTCGATGGCTTTCAACTTTACGTCGAACAGGTTTCCTACTGCGCGATGGGCGTTGGCTGCGTTGCCGATGCCGTCAAACTGCAGGTAGGCATAGCGCATGCCGGCTTCGGCGGCTTGCTGACAGAATTCGAAACTCTTTGCGAATTCGATGCCGTTGGTTGCGGCCTGCACGCTGTTGTATCCAACTTTGCGCGCGTAGCGGACGGCGTCCAAAAAGTACGGCGACAACGTCGGCTCGCCGCCGGAGAACTGCACGGACATCTGGCGGCGCGGCTTGATGGTGATCGCGTTGTCGAGGACGGTCTTGATTTCTTCCCACGTCAGTTCGTGGACGTAGCCGACCTGGTTGGCGTCCATGAAGCAGGGATCGCACATCATGTTGCAGCGGTTGGTCAGGTCGACGGTCAGCACCGATCCTCGGCCATACTTCACAGTCGAAGACCCGTGGTGATGCAATTTCTCGTCGTTGTGGGCCTTGATGTCGCGGCCGGGGAACACTTCCTCGAGGTGCTCCGAGAACTCGGTGTCCATCGACATCAGGTCTTCGAAGTGTCCGTGGATGGGGCAATCCTTGACCATCCAGATCTTGCCGTCGCGTTCGATGATCTGGGCTTTGATCTCGCCGACTTTTTCGTTCATCAGCACATCGACGGGCAATTTGCCGTCGAGAATCTGCTGGCGAATTTCAGGGACGCACTTCGGACAAAGCGAGTCGGTCGTACGCGGCCAGCCGAGAGGCGGCTTCGATTTTTCGTAAGACTTGAGCAGCGGCTTGTCGGACCACTTCGGGGTCGGCGACGGATTGGGAGCAACACGGTTCAAACGTTCAAAGATGGCCCACGCGCCCGTAGCTGCGACCGTGACTGCCTTCTCGACATACTTGATCGGCTTGTGCATTGTGCTCTCGCTTTC
>JAYTFO010000104.1:0-4292 GCA_043734305.1 Acidobacteriota bacterium
GGTGGCTTCTTTGCGCTCACTTTCGAGCATCTGGTTCGCTATCTGCAAGACCTCGTCGATCGCCGCTTTATCCACCACATATTTGTCATTGGCCGCCGGAATCGAATCGGCAGCTTTCTTCTGGTGTCCCTGGAGCATCGCGGCAACCACCTCTTCCTGCACGAAATTGAAGTAGCCCACGGCTGCCTGATTCGTCTTCCCGGCGATCAAGTCTTTCAGCTTGCCCTCTGGCAGTCCGGCTAGCAGTCGTTTCTCGGTCTCCTCATAGGCCTTTCTTTTCTCTTGGATCTGGTCGGCGTAGTGTTGCGCCTTTGCCGGGTCGTTGTTCACCATTTCATACACGAGGATCCGGGTTTCCATCGGATTCAGATCGGGAGGCACGAAGTCCGCGACCGTATCGTTGCCCAACTGCAGTTGCTCTCCCATAACCCCACTAATTTTTACCGTGGTGAGGGTGTTATGGGCGACCGCGCCAAAGACAAGCAGGCCCACTACTGCCACTCCAACCAAGGTAAATAGCTTCACTTTCAAACTCATACTGTTCATTTCTTCTCCTAATTAACCGGAATGCCGTAGCAGGCTGTGCGTTTGGCCTTGGTGGCTACGGACTGGGTTGCGGCGCGACAGCGCGTGGACGTTGTCATTAAGTTCTTTCGGTTGATCGTCACTGCCGCAGATCGCACTATCGGTCTTCACGGCTGTCAATCATGAACACCAGGCCAACGGTTGCCGTGCTCTGCGCGGTTACAGCCTGGTTATTGCCTTTCAAAAACGATGGCTGATTAGAAGAATCCCGCCTGAACTCCATGCGACTCAAAATGTGGCTTGCGACGATACGCTCGAAGGTTGCGGTAAATCCGTGGAGGTTCTGAGCGCTGCCCGTCGTGAATCCATTGTGATCGTCGTAGTATTCGTAGCGCGAGGCCAGTGCATACTTGGGATGGAACGCGTACTTCACGTACCCGGCGACTCCGGTCCAAAACACCGGGGCGGAAACCAGCGGCAGTAATTGACCTTGGGGCGTGATGATTCTGTCTCCGCGGCCGTAGTCATAGTTCACAATGAATGAGAGCTTGCTGTTGGGTGAGTAAGTGGCCACCGTGTCCCACAACTGGCGCCAATCGGAGTTATTGTCGTTTCCCTCCGGGCCCGCCATGTAGTTTTGTGCCAAGCTGACACGCTTGGTAGGATTCCATCCCACGCTCAAACCGTAGGTTTTTCCGGTATTGTTATCCACCACGTTGTTGTAGCCGTTCACCAGAAATCCGGTCAGCGAATACTTGGCGTTGAACGCATACTTGGCGCGCAATCCGAAGTGGTAATAGGGAATCGCATAGGAAAAAAGCAGCCCGCGGGAGTAGTTCCAGTTGTCCTTGGTCTCAATCACTTCGGCGCCATGTGGCGTGACAAATTTCCCGAGATCCAGCTGGAGCCCCTTGCCCACGGGCGCAAGGTAGGAGAAATAAGCTTCCTTTAGGTATTGCGCAAAGCCCAGCTTTCCCGGTTCCGTGGCATTGACTACGTTGATAGCTTGGCCAAAACCCAAAGCGATGCGATAACCGGTTCGGCTGGCGCTTGCGTCGGGAGTCTTGTCGATCACCAGTTCGACCAGGTTCAAAGCAAACTGACTGGAATAGGTGTCAAGACTGCGCAGCGAGTTCATGCGCGAGCCGGGCTGGTTCGCGTTGTAACCGTAATAAATATCCACAAAACCGCTCACCGATGTGGGACCCAGCAGACCGGCAATTGACGGGCCGGGCGCTGCTGCCACGTCGGGTAGCGTTCCAGGGAAGGATGCGACCGCACCTTGCGCCTCGCTCGCCCCCGGGGAGTCAGCGGTCGACCGCTTGAGCTGTCTCACTTCACTTTCCAACTCACTGATACGGTCCAGTAATAGCTTGTTGATTTGAGGCTGATCTTCGGTTGGAGTGGGCGTTTGTTGCGCGAAGGCCAAAGGCGCAAGCACAATGAATAAGACCACTCCGCTGATCCGAACCATTCCTCGAGCCGAGCGAACTGCCTTCATATTGATGTCTCCTCTTTGCCAACAAGCATCGGCTAAAACCCCTTTCACTTGAATCGCGCGCGGATAGCCGCGGAAACTTTAGGGCCGGGACACGCTGTTGCTACCGGGAGCTCCCAGCAGTGGCTTCCTCCACATCCGTCATCTGGCAAGCTTTTTCGATGTCCAACACGTGCATGAGCCGGTCATTCAGTTTGTGGATGCCCAGGATCATGTCTCGAACCGAGCCGCGCAGAGTTTCTGGCGGTGGTTCAAAGCTGGATTCCTCGACCTCGACCACGTCGCCGATTTCGTCGACTAGCAGACTGACCGCGCCGTCCTCCGAACGCACCACCACATTCATGGCCAGCATGCCCGCCGGACGCGGCGCCAGTTCCAGCCGCCGCCGCAGATCGACCGCAGTCACGATCTGGCCGCGCAGGTTAATCAGGCCACTCACCACCTGCGGCGCCAATGGAACCTGGGTCATATCCAGAGAGCGAATCACTTCCTGGACGCCCTTCAATTCCACGCCGAACAGCAGCTTGTCCAAATAAAACGTGCAAAACTGAGAAGTATTTGCCATGGCCTAGTTCACCGCCCCCGCTGCGTTCATCGCTTTGCTGGGCGGCGAGCCGTGTAAGTCCGCGCCTCGCAGAATGGCAGGAATATCGAGTAACTCCGTCACCCGGTCGCCAATCACAACCGAATACAGAACGGCCGGACGAGTCGCCTCTACTTTGACGTCCGCGCGGTCGTCAACAATGTCGAGGATTCGTTCCACCACCAGCCCAAAAGAACGCCCTTCGTGATTCAGAACCAGCACCTGAATCGGCCCCGAACCCGGCACCGGCGGAATCCGCAGGGCGCGCAGTCGAGCGCGTCGCTCTTCCAGCGCGACATCCAGCCGGATCAACGGCAGAATCTGGCCGCGATACTGCGTGACCCACTGGCTGCCTGACACTTCCACCTGCTCCACCGGAAATTCTTCCAGGCGCGCCAGCGTGCTCAGCGGGATCGCCATCCGGGAATCGCCCGGCCCGGCGAACAGCAGGAAGGTTTGCTTTTGGGTACTTGTCACCGCCGCATCCGCAACCTTTCCGGCCATGGCCCGGTCGTGCGTTTCCGTCACCACGCTCGCCCGTTGCGCCAGACCAAGTACATCCAGGATGAGCGCAACTTTGCCGTCGCCCATGATGCTCGATCCGGCAAACGTCTTCACCGTCTTGAGCTGTTTGCGCAGCGGCTTCACCACGATTTCCTCAGTGTCGTTGATCTCGTCCACGATCAAGCCGAACTGCCGCTCGTCGGCCTGCAACACAACAATGTTGACGGCTTCGTCTTCTTTCGGCTTCTCCGAGGTCAGCTTCAGTTCCTGGTTCAGATACACCAGCGGCAGTAGCCGTCCGCGCAGCCGGTATACCGGCGAGCCGTGTACCAGCTCAATGCGCTTGCCGGCCTCTTCCGCTTCCAGCCGCACCAGTTCGAGCAAACTCACCTGCGGGATCGCATACCGATCGCCTCCGCAAGTCACCACCAACGCCGGAATAATGGCGAGCGTCAAAGGAATCTTCACCCGCACCGTGGTGCCCCGGCCCAACGTGGATTGCACGTCGACCGTCCCACCAATTCTCTCCACGTTCGTCTTCACCACATCCATCCCCACACCGCGGCCCGATACATTGGTCACTTTGGCGGCGGTAGAGAATCCAGGCAAGAAAATCAAGTTGAAGATTTCCCGCTCTGTCATCCGGCCGCCCTGCTCGGCGGTGACCATTCCGCGCTCAATCGCTTTTTTGCGGATGCGCTCGACATTCAATCCCGCGCCATCGTCCGTGATCTCGATGTTGACCTGCCCGCCTTCATGAAAGGCGCGCAGAATCAAACGCCCAGTCTGATCCTTGCCTGCCTTCACGCGCGCTTCCGGAAGTTCAATTCCATGGTCCACTGAATTCCGAACCAGATGCGTAAGCGGATCCTTGATCGCTTCGATGATGGTCTTGTCGAGTTCGGTTTCTTTGCCCTCCATCTCGATGGCGACTTTCTTGTTGCACCCCAGGGCGACGTCACGCACCGTGCGCGGAAACTGTCCCCAGATATTCCCGATGGGCTGCATGCGCGTCTTCATCACCCCCGCCTGCAGTTCAGTGGTGATCAGGTTCAGTCGCTGCGAGGCAGCCAGGAAGCCCGGATCCTTCAGCCGGTTGGCGAATTGCAGAACCTGATTGCGCGCCAGCACCAGTTCTCCGACCAGGTTCATCAGCTTATCCAGTAACCCAACGTCCACCCG
>JAYTFO010000105.1:0-4688 GCA_043734305.1 Acidobacteriota bacterium
CGCCGCATGAATGGCGGATGGGGCATCGTGGCGATGTACCTGGTGGTGTTCCACTTCGCGGTGCCCTTTGCGTTCCTGCTTTCGCAGCGACTGAAACGCCAGACTAGCACGCTGGTCTTCATGGCGTCGTGGCTGATCCTGATGCGGGTGGTCGATATCTACTGGCACATTGAGCCGGCGCAGTCCCTGCACCACGATACGTTCCACATCAGCTGGACGTTGTTTGCCGCGCTGTTCGGCGTGGGTGGCCTGTGGATGGCTTATTTCTTCCACAACCTGAGAGCGCGTCCGCTGCTGGCGGTGTATGCGCCGCAGACTTTGAGACTTCTGGAGCCGTCGCATGAGTGATGAGCACTTGAATCACGGACACTCCGGTCACGGAGTCGAGTTCGAACCCCAGGACCTCAGCACTCGAGGTGTGTTCGGCTTCTTTGTTGGGCTGGCGATTACCGGCGTCGTGATCTATTTCATCATTACCGGGCTGTACACGTTCCTCGACAAATACGAGCAATCGCAGATGACCGCATCGAGCCCGCTGATGAAAGTGGAAGACTCGGCGATGATCGGGGCGCGGCACGTCAACAAGGATTACGTCGAGAATCGATTCAAGGACAACGGAGCTCCCCTGCTGGAAGTGGACGAACGCGGTCAATTGCACAAGTTTGTCCTGGAGCAGGAAAAGCAACTGCACAGTTACGGCTGGGTGGATGAGAAGGCAGGCGTGGCCCACATTCCGATTGAGCGCGCGATGGAGATCATTGCGCAGCGCGGCCTGCCGGTCTACACCCCAGGTAGTGCGAACGCTGCTTCGGCCGCTGCGCAAAAAGCACCGGCGAAGAAGGCAAGCACCAAGTAGCAGCACAGATTTCTAGAGAACGACGGAAGAGGGAACACGCTGTGCGCTGTAAATCAATCATCGTCGCGACATTTTTTCTGGCGCTTGCCTCGCTCCCTCTGTGGGCGCAGGGCATGCGCGGACCCATGATGAATGGCGAATCCATGGGCATTCCCGCCAATCAGAAATTGCCGGGACTGGAATTTGTCGGCATCGAGCAGCACTTGAACGCCGAGGTTCCCGGAGACCTCGCCTTCCGCGACGAACTGGGCAATCCCGTCAAGCTCGGCGACTACTTCGGCAAGGGGCGCCCGGTGATCCTCAACCTGGGCTACTACCAGTGCCCAATGCTGTGCGGCGAAGTATTGCAGGGCCTGACCGGCTCGCTGAAGGTTCTGACTTTCGAACTGGGCAAGGATTTCGACGTCGTCACCGTGAGCTTTGATCCGCATGAAACTCCGGACATGGCGGCCACCAAGAAGCGCGACATTATGCGGCGCTACGGACGCACCGGCGCCGAAAAAGGCTGGCATTTTCTCACCGGCCCGGCGGAGTCGATCAACGCGCTCACCAAAGCCGTCGGCTTCCAGTTTCAGTGGGACGAGAAGACTGCGCAATACGCGCACGCGACGACCATCGTCGTGCTCACGCCGGATCGCCGCGTCGCACAATATTTTTACGGCGTGGAGTTCGCGCCGAAAGACCTGCGCCTCGGATTGGTGCAGGCGTCGCACAATCAGATTGGCAGTATCACCGACCAGATGTTGTTGTACTGCTATCACTATGATCCGCGCACCGGGAAATACGGCGCGATCATCAGCCGGATCATGAGTATCGCGGGGGCGGCGACAATTTTACTTCTGGGAACGTTTGTGTTCGTTCTGTACCGCGCCGATGCCAGCGCGCAGCAAAAAGCATTGAGGCGAGCCACGTAATCATGTCGAAATATCTACCTTTGTGGCCCGATCGGGCTTCGACCATAGCAGGCCAGGTGGACGCACTCTACATCTATCTGGTGCTGGTGTCGGCCGTGATGACGCTGCTGATTTTCGTCGCGGTCGCGGTGCTGGCGATCAAATACCGCCGCCGGCCGGGCGTTCTGGCGCATCCGATCGAGGGCTCTCCGATTCTGGAAACCGCGTGGTCCGTGATTCCATTCGGCGTGATGCTGACTTTCTTCATCTGGGGCGCGGTCATTTATTTCAAGGAGCGTACGCCGCCCACCAATTCCACCGAAGTGTACGTGGTCGCAAAACAGTGGATGTGGAAGATCGAGCACATGGAAGGGCAGCGCGAAATCAACGAACTGCACGTTCCCGTAGGCCAGAACGTCAAGCTGATCATGACCTCGCAGGACGTGATCCACAGTTTTTTTATTCCCGCGTTCCGCCTGAAGCAGGACGTAATTCCCGGCCGCTACACGACGCTGTGGTTTAAGGCGACGGAGCCGGGCGTCTATCACCTGTTCTGCGCCGAGTATTGCGGCACGTCGCACTCGGGCATGATCGGCAATGTGGTCGTCATGGACCCGAAAGACTACACGCAGTGGATGGCGGGAGGACCGAGTATCCCGCTGCCCGAAGCCGGCAAACAATTATTCGCGTCGCTCGGATGCGCCACCTGTCATCGCTTCGATATTCAAGGCCGCGGCCCGAACCTGCAAGGCGCTTTCGGAAAGCCGGTTCTGCTCGAAGACGGGCGCACCGTGATGGTCGACGACAACTACGTGCGGGAATCGATCCTGAATCCGACCGCCAAAATCGTGAATGGCTTCAAGCCGGTGATGCCGACTTTCCAGGGTTTGGTGAGTGACGAACAATTGAACGCGCTGGTGGCTTACGTCAAGTCGCTGGGCGGGCAACCCGCGAGTGGCGCGCAGAGCCAGGTCGCTGCCGCCCCTGCCGGACAACCCCAGACGAAGCAGGTGCAATAGTATGGCGACCACAGTAATCCCGGCACCGCCCACCTCGAAGCCGGTCAACTACCTGACGAACGGCTTCACCATCAAGAGTTGGCTGCTGACCACGGACCACAAGCGGATTGCGATCCTCTATCTGATCTCAGTCACCGCGTTCTTTTTCCTGGGCGGCTTTTTCGCCATGCTGATTCGGCTCGAACTGCTCACTCCGCAGGGCGATCTGATGCACGCCGATACGTACAACAAAGTTTTTACGGCCCACGGCATGATCATGGTGTTTTTCTTCCTGATCCCGGTCGTGCCCGCGATTTTGGGAAACTTCCTGATTCCCTTGATGGTGGGAGCGAAGGATCTTGCCTTCCCGCGCATCAACCTGCTGAGCTGGTACCTCTACATCATCGGCGGCGTGATGATGATCCACGTTTTGTTGACTGGTGGCATTGATACTGGCTGGACCCTCTACAGCCCGTTCAGTACACAGTTCAGCAATACCAACGTCATCGAAGCCGGACTCGCCATTTTTGTTGCCGGCTTCTCGTCCATTTTTACCGGCCTGAATTTCATCGTCACGGTGCATCGCATGCGCGCTCCCGGCCTGACCTGGGATCGCTTGCCTTTGTTTGTCTGGGCCAACTATGCGACCAGCCTGATCATGATTCTCGGTACGCCCGTGATCGCGATCACCATTGTCATGGTCGCGGTCGAGCGCCTTTTCCATCTCGGCATCTTCGATCCGAGGCTCGGTGGCGACCCGCTTCTGTTCCAGCACTTGTTCTGGTTCTACTCCCATCCCGCCGTCTACATCATGATTCTGCCGTCGATGGGCGTGATCAGCGAACTGATTGCCTGCTTCTCGCACAAGCGCATTTTCGGCTACAAGATCGTCGCCCTGTCGAGCATTGCGATCGCGGTCATCGGATTTCTGGTCTGGGCGCACCACATGTTCGTCACCGGAATTTCCCTCTACGCCGCGCTGATTTTTTCGTTCATCACTTTCTTTGTCGGCGTGCCCTCCGCGATCAAGGTCTTTAACTGGACGGCCACTCTCTACCGCGGCTCGGTTTCGTTCGCCACGCCGATGTTGTATGCCTTCGGATTTATCGGCTTGTTCACCATCGGAGGCTTGACCGGCCTCTTCCTCGCCTCGCTCGGCATCGACGTTCACGTCACCGACACTTATTTTGTAGTCTCACACTTCCATTACGTGATGGTCGGCGGGGTCGTGATGGGATACATGGGTGGAATGCATTTCTGGTGGCCCAAAATTACGGGACGCATGTATCCGGAAGGCTGGGCAAAACTTTCGGCACTGTTTGTGTTCGTCGGCTTCAACCTGACGTTCTTCCCGCAATTCATCCTGGGATACGTTGGGATGCCGCGCCGCTACTGGCAATATCCGCCGGAGTTTCAGGTGCTGAATATTCTTTCGACCGCAGGCGCCAGCGTGCTGGCAGTCGGCTATCTGCTGCCCATGATTTATTTCGCGTGGTCGCTGCGCTATGGCCCGATTGCCTCCGGCAATCCGTGGGGCGCTGCCGGACTGGAATGGCAAACCGCTTCCCCGCCGCCGACTTTTAATTTCGACGAAACTCCCGTCGTCACCTGGGAAGCCTACAACTACGATGAGATTGAACCGAAAGATCATGATGGAGGTTCCCGTTGAGCGATAGCCATGCTACCGCCGTCGACACTGCCGAGCCGCATCCGCAGCTCCGGCATCACTTCGCCGACATGGAGCAGCAGAAGAACACTGCCTCGCTCGGCATGTGGCTCTTTCTGGTAACGGAAATCATGTTCTTCGGCGGCTTGTTCTGCGCCTACCTGATCTATCGGCTGATGCACTTCAACGCCTTCGCCGCCGCCAGCCAGCAACTCAGTATTGGATTAGGCGCCTTCAACACGGCAGTTCTTCTGGTGAGTAGCGTCACGGTTGTC
>JAYTFO010000106.1:0-6042 GCA_043734305.1 Acidobacteriota bacterium
GCAACCGCACCTTGGCTTATATCGGAACCCGCAAACGTTGTGGTGCGTGCCCGCAAAAAGCGCAATGCACCAGTGGAGCATTCCGGTATCTTGCCATCCCCATGGATGAGCCTGCCCGGCAGCCACGGGAGCCCGGGACCGGGCACAGAATTCCGCGGACGCGGGTGGACGCGTCCCGTTATTGATTCTAGCAGGCTACAGAAAAAGTGCCAAAGCATCGGGCCGCATGCGAAACTACGGCGCATGAGAGTTGTAGCGGTAATTCCGGCGCGGCTGGCTTCCACGCGCCTGCCTCGCAAAATGTTGCGCGAGATTGCGGGTGAACCGCTGCTCGCGCGGGTCTATCAGGGCGTGCAGCGTTCGTCGCTCGCGCAGGTCGTGATTGCGACGGACTCCGAGGAAATTCTCGCATTTTGTCAGCAGCGTGGTTTTGTGGCGCGCATGACTTCGTCCGCTCATCGTTCGGGGACCGAGCGCGTGCATGAAATTTCCAACTTGATCCCGGCGGATGTGTACTTGAATGTTCAAGGCGATGAACCGCTTACTCGGCCCGAGCACATCGAGAGCCTGATCGAAGTGATGCGCGATCCCAAGGTCGAAGTGGGCACACTGAAAACGCCGGCGGGAGAAATCGATATCGATAATCCGAGCGCGGTGAAAGTAGTAACGGACTCGAACGGG
This sequence comes from Acidobacteriota bacterium, assembly GCA_043734305.1. Lineage (GTDB taxonomy): Bacteria > Acidobacteriota > Terriglobia > Terriglobales > Acidobacteriaceae > Acidiflorens. The sequence goes on from JAYTFO010000106.1 coordinate 682, forward strand.
CGAGCACTCTATTTTTCGCGGGCCACGATTCCCTTCGACCGCGATCAAGCCCACCCGCAGTATTACAAGCATCTTGGCTTCTATGGGTATCGGAAAGCCGCGCTGGACAAGTTTGTAGGCTGGCCGGAATCCGGACTGGAGCGTAGCGAACGGCTAGAACAATTGCGGTTTCTAGAGAATGGAATTCCCATCTACGTAGGAGACACGCCTTTCGATACCGTGGGCGTGGATACGGAAGAAGATGTCAGGCGGGTGGAAGGGATACTGCGATTGAAGAAGTGAGAAGTTAGATTGCAGAAGTAACCCCGTTTTCACCACAGAGTCACAGAGACACAGAGAAGACCTTTTTCATTTGTTCTCTGTGACTCTGTGTCTCTGTGGTGAGATGGCTTTCTAATGTGCCTTTGCCCAGGTTTCGGCGGCGGCGACACGTTTCGCGATCGCGGGGTGGGAATGGAAAAGCCATTCGACCCAGCGGGACGGAGTTTTTTCGGCGAGGTTCTGTTCGGCTAATTTGTTCATCGAAGAAATAAACGGTTCGACGCTGGCCACGGACTGGAAACAATAGCGATCGGCCTGCCGCTCGTTGAAGCGGGAATAGGCGTTCAGGGCGGGCATCAGCAGAAATGAAAGCAGGGTCGCAACCAGCACCAGCAGCGGAAGGTTGGCGAAGTCGGACATCCGCTCAAACATATTGGCGCGCTCGACCGCATAACGCAGGACTTCATTTGCCAGATAGAAACCGGCCAGCGTAGTTCCAGCCTGCACCAGAATGCTTTTCAAGATGTGCCGATGAACGTGATGGCCGAGTTCGTGGGCGAGGACGGCTTCGATCTCGTCGTCGGAATATTGATCGAGCAGCGTGTCGGCGAGAATGATGCGGCGGGTCGCGCCCAGGCCGGTCAAGGCAGCGTTCGCTTTCTTACTTTTTTCGGAAAGATTCCACTTGTACACTCCGCGGACTCGAGTGCCAGCGCGCTCGGAGAGCACGACCAGACGCTTCCGCAGCTCTTCATTGTCCAGAGGTTCAAACTTGTAAAAGATCGGAAACAGCACGACTGGCGCCAGTTGCGCCAGGAGCACGAACAATCCCAGAAAGAGCGCCCATGCCATCAGCCACCAATATTGGGGCACGTTCCGGATCAGCAGGTAGAGCAACTCCACCACTACCGTTGCGAAGACCAGGCCGATCAGCAGACCTTTGAATTCATCCCACAACCAGGATCGGGTGCGCTGGTTCGAAAGATGATAACGATGCTCGAGGCGAAACCCGTAGTAGTCGAGAGGAAAGCCCAGCGCTCTGCTGATCGCCGTGAGCATGAGCAAGTAGAGGAAGATGGCAAGCGAATAATTTGTCGAGGCAACGCGGTACGCCAGATCGCGGAGAGCGCCGCTCCAGCCCATGGCGAGCAGAAGGACGAGCAGGAGCAAGCCCATCCCAAAGTCGGCAACGCCCAGCCACCGCTTGACGCGGTTGTAGCTCCGCGACTCGGGCGAATCGTCCGACGGTGCAGTAGTCTTCGTTACGGTGATCATCTCCAGAGTGCAGTTATTATCCTATCTCGTTCGGAGGCCTGGCGAGACGCGAAAGTGTCGGAACCAGTGGTCTTTGTAGCGCCGGCATCTTGCCGGCTGTCGTGGGGGCGTCCTCGCCCCCACAGGCGAGGTGAGAACCCGATCTGAGTGAGTCCGACCTGAGTGAAGAAAACGGCCTATCGCGTTCCTCACGGCCGGCGAGACGCCGGACGGAAAGCCGCCGGGACGGCGGCGCTACGAAGTTCCAGTTCCTAACCCTGCTGCACAAAGCGTTCGGCGGCCTGCAGGATTTCTTCCACGAGTTCTGGCGTCGCCGCTTCCACGTAGACGCGCAGCAGCAGCTCCGTCCCCGAGGCGCGGAATAGCACCCAGGCGTCGGCGCCATTGCCGTTTGTGGGAGCATCAAGGAAGAACTTCACGCCGTCTAAATTTTCCTTGCGGAGGATCCGATACGGCCCAACTTTTATCGTGCTGGCGTCGGCGGCGCGGCGGATTGCGCCATTCTTCATTTCGTCGGAAATGTGGAGGTCGCGACGACCGTAATAGTGCGACCCGTACTCGCGCTGCAAATCGGCGACCAACTGGCCAAGCGGCTTGCCTTCCTCCGCCATTACGTTGGCGAGCAGCAGCGCATTGAGGACGCCGTCGCGCTCGGGGATGAAGCGGCCGAATCCTATGCCTCCCGATTCTTCGCCGGCGATCAGGATCTCGCGCGTCATCATGAGGTCGGCAGCGTACTTGAAACCGATGGCGACTTCGTAGAGCTTGCGTCCATACTTCGCGGCGATGCGGTCGATCATGCGCGTGGTATTGAAGGCGCGCACCAGATCGCCGGGCCATTTCCGGCGCTCGAGCAACCAGTTCGCCAAAATGGCGAAGCATTTGTGCGCATCGACGAAACTGCCATCCTCAGCGACGGCGCCGATGCGGTCGGCGTCACCATCGGTGGCAAGGCCGGCGTGGCACTTTTCTTTGGTGACGGTCTGCTGCAACATCGCGATGTGCGGCAGAATCGGCTCGGGATTAATGCCCGGGAAAAGCGGGTTCGCTTCCTGGCGGATCGCGACGTATTGGATGCCATTCTTGTCGAAGATCTGCGGGAGCACTCCGCGCCCAGAGCCGTACATGGAGTCGATGGCAAACTTGAAATTCGCGCTACGGATGATCGCGAGATCGGCGAACTTGCACACAGCCTCGACGTAGGCGGGCTTGAAATCAACTTCTTCGATTTTCGCGACGGCGTTCCTGGGCATCGCGCCCTCGTTCAGTTCGGTCTCGATCAGCTTCAGGATGGCTGGCGTTGCCGATCCTCCGAACTTCGCTTTGAACTTCACGCCGTTCCAGTTGAAAGGATTGTGGCTGGAGGTAATCATGACGCCGCCGGCCGCGCCGAGTTTCTTGACGTTGTAGGAAACCGCGGGCGTCGGTGTGTAGTCGTTCGCAAGCAGCACCGGGATGCCGGCGCCGGCAAGCACTTCCGCGACGAGGCGAGCGGCGCGATCGGACGCGAAGCGCGTGTCGTACCCGACCAGGACGCCACGCGCGGAATCTTCGTACTTGAGAACATACGAAGCGATCGCGCCCGCAACGCGACGCACGTTATCGAAAGTAAAGTCGTCGGCAATGAAACCGCGCCAGCCGTCGGTACCGAATTTGATTTGGGTCATCGTCGTTCGCTGTTCGTCGTTGGTCGGTCGCCGTTAGTCGTTGGCCAAGCTAATGCCGGCGCACCGTGAAGAAGGCGCGAACGACTACCGACGAACGACCAACGACAATTCTCACACCAACTTCTTCAGCTTCTTCGCATCCAGATGCTTCACAACTTTACCGACGTCCTGTGACTGGTCGAGGGTTGTGATCAGCAACGCGTCGTCGGTTTCTACTACCACTAAATTCTCCACGCCCACGACGGCTACGAATTTTCCGGGCGCGTGGATGTAGTTGTTCTTTGCGTTCAGGCTAAAACTGCCCGACGAAGTGATGAGATTGTTTTCCGCCTGGTTGGTTCGTCGCGCATGATGCTCGTGCAGCGAGGTCCAGCTGCCAAGATCATTCCAGCCGAAGTCCGATGGCAGACAGAAAATGCGTGACTGGCCTTCGCCTTTCGCGGAGCGTGGCTCGAGCACGGCGTAGTCGATGCTGATGTTCTCGCATTTCGGATAAAGGCGCCGGAAGGTCGCTGCAAACTTGCTTGTGCCATAGGCGGCGGCAATCTTTTCGAGAATCGGCGCAGTGTTCGGCAGATGCTCGCGCAGTGCGTTCGCCAACGTCGAAGCACGCCAGAGAAACATGCCGCTGTTCCAGAAATAATTTCCGGCGGCGAGAAACTGGGCTGCATGGGAGACGTCGGGCTTTTCCGTGAAGCGTCGGACTTGCAATGCTCCGCTCGCGCCCGGCGCGCCGACTTCAATGTATCCATAGCCGGTTTCGATACGAGTCGGGCGAATACCCAACACGACAATGTTCTCGCCCGCAGCGGCGATCTCGATTCCTTTGCGCAGCGTTTCGCGATAGCGCTCGGGCTCGCTGATGACGTGGTCGGAGGGAAAAAGCCCGAGCACTGCGTCGGGATCATGGCGCAGCAGGAGAAATGCCGCGAGTCCAATCGCGGGCGCCGTATTGCGTCCGACGGGCTCGGCGAGGACCTGCTTTGGGGAAAGTTTCGGCAGCTGGCGCAGGATGGCGGAACGCAGATCATCGTTGGTGATGACCCATTGCCGTTTGGGCGAGGCCATCGGCAACAGCCGCGCGACGGTTTGCTGGATCATGGTCTGCTTGCCGTCGAGCGCGAGCAGTTGCTTGGCGCGGCGCTTACGGCTCAGCGGCCAGAAACGCGTGCCGCGTCCGCCGGCCAGGATCACGGGATAGAAGTTCGTTTTCACGAAGTAGAAAGCGTAACACTTGCGCGGGAAAAATCTTAGTCAGTGGACAGCTGCGGGCTGCGAGCCACGAGCCAATACAACTCGTCTTTGATCGCTCGCAGCTCGAAGCCTGCAGCTGTTTCAGAGCCGAGTGGCTGGCTCGCCTGCGGCAATTCCCGGGACATAGGCCCGGAGGAATTCCAGCGCCCACTGCGGCCGCACGGTGAATTCGTCGAGGGCCGCGGGGACGACCACGGCGTCGCCCTTGGCCAGCGTGACCGGATCGCGCCCTTTTGATTCCACAACGCCGAGGCCGTCAATCGCGACCAGGATTTGCGCGGAACTCTTGCCGGAGCCGTCGTGTGTAGAAAACTCACACGGCGCCTTCAACTCGAACATGTCTACCGAGAAGTAGGGCGCGGAGATCATCTGCGACCGGCGATTTTGTCCGCCGTCAATCGCAACCGGAGCCGGGCGAATGACTTTGCCGGATTTCACTTGCTCCTTGATGGACGCCAGGCCGCGTTCGAGATGCAGTTCGCGCGGGCGACCGTAATCGTAAAGACGATAGGTCGTGTCGGATTGCTGTTGCGTTTCGACCAGAACCGCGCCTCCGCCCATGGTGTGTACCGTTCCGGCGGCGACATAAATCATTTCACCGGGATAGATGTTGATCCATTTGAGCAATTCCTCGGCGCGCTTTCCTTCGATGGCTTGCGCGAATTGTGCTGTGGTCACACCGGACTTCAGCCCAAGGGCGATCTGTGCGCCCGGTTTGGCGCGGGCGACGTACCAACATTCCGTTTTCCCCCAAGGCTCGCCGAAACGCTGAGCAGTCGCGTCGTCAGGATGAACCTGTACAGAAAGTTTTTCTTCGGGGAACAGAAATTTCAGCAGCAGCGGAAAGCGATGCGGATCGCGGGCCGCGGTGCCAACGAGTGCGACGCCAAATTCTTTGCTCAAG
>JAYTFO010000107.1:0-2259 GCA_043734305.1 Acidobacteriota bacterium
GACCGGTATTGAGATCTCGACAAAATTAGCAGCCTCTCAGCTGGAGCTTCCCATGGCGGAGCTGCTGGTGCAAAAAGCGGTGCAGCTGCGCTACGACCCGGTCCTGGATCGGAACATGCCCTGGAAAGGCGAGCGCCTGATCGTATTCAATCTCACGGCGCTGTTGCGCAGTGGACGAACCGGCTCCGAGACGCAGCTCGTCCGCGCGCAAATCCGACAGGGCAAGCGCTACTGTCAGGCCGAAGCACGGGCGGCAGCCGGCACGATGGTGGCAGGCGTCTTGGACCTGCGGCCGCTCATCGTGCTGTTAACTCTGGTTCGGCAACACCTAAAAGCGTTGGATGGACGCCCCGCAGAGAATGTCTTCACGATTGGTTTACGCGATGTGTGTGAGGCCATGGCGATCGAACCTTCATCGAGCAACATTCGGGCGGTCTTCGCGCAACTCAAGCGCTGGTGGCAAACGAGCTTCATGATCGTCGATGACATCTATGGGATGTTCGACTGGGCGCCGAATGCATTCGAGGTTGGGCAGGGCTTCAGCGTCATCTCCGGCCTCAATTACGTGAGCTGGATGGGGCGGGAGGGTGCGACTCCCGAGATCATCCAAGTACGACTTTTCCAGCCCATCTATGAGGCGCTCCTCGAGAGTGACCGGGCACTCTCGGTTCACAAGGAAATACTTCAGGACAGAAAACCCCATCCGTTGCGCCACAAGTTGTACTACTGGTGCCGCCGTGTGATTCAACACCAGCATGAGCCCCGCGAGTACTTACTCGACCATGTCAGAGCGGAAATCCAGCCCGCCAAATCCCTCAATGCATTTCGCCGAGAGCTCCGTGAAGCGCTGGCGGAAGAATTTGTTGTCGCCGAGCAAGCCTACCGCGCCAGGCTGCCTGGATACATCCTGTGGTATCAGCCTAATTCGAAGCGCCCCAAGCACGATCTCATTCGAGCCGCCGCCGACCCGCGAGATCCGATCGTAGGGGAGGGCAGCGCGTATGCAAAGAGACACCTGACGGAGGAGTGAAGCCCCACGGGCCAAGCCGATTAACTGATACAGTATCCGTTGCTGCTCGTTATTGGCTGGCTAACCTGTTGAAATGCAAGGCGAAGACATCGGCGAAGCAAGGCACCGATGCGAAATCACTCCACGGAGGAAAGCCCTACGCGTTGATTTCATAGGGAAAACTGACAGTTCAGAGGTACCTGTGTCAGCGTTGAATCTACACAGGTACCATCGTCACGAGATCGGACAGGGCGGGTGCGCGGAAGGATGAAATTTGCGTGTAGCGCCGTCGGACCGTGGAACATCGTCGTGGAACATTGCGCGAGATCTTTGTATATAAATCAATGCTCTAGCAGTCCGCCGCGGCAGACAACATAGTATTAGACGGGTCTCCAACCGCCAAGGGCAACAGTGTTACCCTTGTGGCATGAACTGCCGGATCAGTGATATCAACCTTCGAGGCGTCTGCCGCGAGTTGCTACGCCCGGGTCGGCCAGTCAGTCACCGAGCCTTGCGGCAGGTGCTCCTCGATCGGTTTGGCGCAACCGGCAAGACAGCCCGGGTGCTCAAAGTATTGCGCGAAGAGTCCGCGCGCCTGTCGGCCGCCAAAGGTAACGATAACCGTTCGTATCTCCCCGCGCTTCCTGCCGAAGTTCGTGAGCTTCAGGAGCGGCTGACGAAGGCGGAGGCGCAAGCGGAGGAGATGAAAGTTCGCGCGGAACTCGCCGAGCTGCGCGAGCAGTCGCATCAGGATCGCTGGGCCCTCGAAATCGACCGGCTGCGTGAGCAACTGCGGGCCCAACCCAACTACGCGAGCGAGGTGCGCACCCTGCAAAGCACGGTGGACCGTCTGACTGTGGAACTCGCGGCGCTGCGCGGCGCGATGGTCGCAAGCCCGGCCGGGCAAGGTGGGTCAACTGACGGAGCGGTGTAGACTCAATCCGGAAATGGGACTTAGCCGCAAGTTTGATAGGCATGCTTGCGGCGTCGTCGCCAAGGCGATTTGAAATGGAGAAGCCCCGATGAGTGCTCAAGACAAACTCGGTATCGGCATGATGATGTTTTTGGTGTTCTTCGTGATCGCTTTTCTGCTCATTCCCCGGCAGGTCTATCAAGAATACCTTTCCAGTCTCCGGACGCGCGGCCGCGGCCGGATCGTTGCCGCGTTAGGTGTAGGTGTATTTGCGCTGTCTTTACCGTACTTCTACGAAACACTCGTCGGCTTTGATAATCGAGGCATTGCTCTGCTT
>JAYTFO010000108.1:0-5774 GCA_043734305.1 Acidobacteriota bacterium
ACTTTGGCCCCGGAGACACCATCAAGGTCCAGGTGAAGATCAAGGAAGGCGATAAGGAACGCATCCAGGCGTTCGAAGGCGTCGTCATTTCGCGGACGCGCGGCCCACAAGCCAGCTTCACCGTCCGCAAGATCAGCTTTGGACAAGGTGTGGAGCGCATTTTTCCCATCCAATCCAAGGTCGTCGACAAGATCGATGTGCTGCGGTCCTCTAAAGTCCGGCGCGCGAAGCTGTATTACCTGCGTGAGTTGAAGGGCAAGGCCGCACGATTGAAGGAAGTGGATACCCGCGGTTAGCGAGCGGCTCACCTGTGGAGATAAGGCTTGCCGGGACTCCACACTAAAATTTCTCAGGGCTTGCATGCATCTGCCTCCTCGGCGAAGATGCTGGCAGGCCCTTGTGATTTCCCGATCCCGAAATTCGAAGGCACCTGGCACATCCCCCGCTGCGGCCAAGCTGCGTCTGCTGAAACGATTGCGATGCACGCTCAAGTTTGAGAAACGGGCGTGGGCCACGGGCGCGGAATTCGTTGCTGGCGCTGACGAAGTCGGCCGCGGATCGCTCTTCGGCCCAGTGGTGGCGGCGGCGGTCATACTTGATCCCGGCTATCGCATCCGCGGGCTGCGCGATTCGAAGTTGCTGGCGGCCGAGCGTCGCGAAGAACTCGCGATCCGCATTCGTGAACATTCGATTGCCCTGGCGATTGCGGCCGTCGATTCCGCCCGCATCGATCAGATCAACATCTACCAGGCTTCTCGGCTCGCGATGTTGCGCGCGGTCCAACAACTCGCGCCCGCTGCCGACTACCTGCTCGCGGACGCCGTCAAGATCGATTGCGATCTTCCCCAGCAGCCGATCATTCATGGAGACGCGCTCTCCGCCTCGATTGCAGCAGCGTCCATCATCGCCAAAGTGGAACGCGACCGCATGATCTCCGCCTGGGATCCCGTCTTCCCCATGTATGGCCTCGCGTCCAACAAGGGCTACAGCACGGCCCATCACATCGCGGCTCTTCGTGAACACGGGCCTTCGCCACTCCACCGCCAGAGTTTTGCGCCGGTATGGAACGCCCCGATTCCGCAGGAAGTGCTCACCTTCATGCTCGACGAACCAGACGCCGACGACAATGAAGTCGCCGCTGCCCTCGTCGAATAAGAATAAGAACGTCGCGACGCGGCTTGCCGTTTCCCGCTAAAATCACGGCATGTTTCGAATGCTTGCAGTCACCGCTCATCCGGACGACGAGGCGGCCGTGTTCGGTGGAAGTCTGCGCCTCTACAACGATCGCGGAGTGGAGACTTCCGTGATCTGCCTGACGCCGGGGCAAGCTGCCAGCCATCGCGGCAACACTCGCGACGATCGCGAACTGTCCGCTCTGCGACGCAAAGAATTCGCTGACTCTTGCGCGATCCTCAAGGTAGGCCGCTCCGCCGTGCTCGACTATCCGGATGGCCAATTACATCGCATTGACATGCATCGCGCGGTCGCCGATCTGGTGCAGCATATCCGCGAATTCCGCCCGCAGATTGTTTTGTCGATGGGTCCCGAGGGCGCGATCACCGGCCACACCGATCACTCGATGGCTTCCGTTTTCGCGACCCTCGCCTTCCATTGGGCGGGACGCAACAATCGCTGCCCCGATCAACTCGCGAACGGCCTGCATCCACATCGCGCGCAGAAACTTTACTACGCAACGGCGTCGGCTGCGTTGCCCGGCCGGCAGCCCATTTCATTCGCGCCAGTCACAGCTCGCATCGAAATTGGTTCTTGTCTGGAAGCGAAGACCGCCGCGTTTCATGCTCATCAAACCCAAGCGCCCGTCTTCGCGATTTTCGACGCGTATGCCGCTAAGCTGGGGAACCCGGAACTGTTCAATCTCGCAGCCAGCGTTGTGTCCGGCGCCGCTTCCATGGAGACTGATCTTTTCGCCGGAGTCACGGACGATCACTAAGCGTGAAACGCACCCCCAGAATAGAGAGGCTAGCCCCTATTTCGCCTTGTATATCTCCGTGAGTAAGTCCGGCTTCGATTCGTCCCGCACCAGATGCGGATACTTCTCGCCACCGTGATAGTCCAGCTTTACGTTTCGGAAGTAGTCAGCATTCTCGACGATCAGCTCGATGGGAGCGGTACTGGTTTTCGCCGCCGCAATCGCATCGTGCCACGCGTCCGACGAAAACTTATGCCCATTCACCGCCACAATCTTCATGCCCGGCCCGATTCCGGATTGCGCGCCGAGCATCCCCTCGATTGTGTCCCGCACGCCCCCGTTGTCTTTAAGAGACAAGCCCACCGAGTATTGCGCGTCAATCGCTTTGCCGTCGTGTTCGTTCGCTCGAGTCAGCTGGGATGGATTTTCGTCATAGACCAGTTTCCATCCGCTGCCGTTCACGCCCCCGAGCGGGCCGCCGGGACCATGCGTAGTGAGACGTTCCGTCCAAAAGCCCCGCCAGTCGTACGTCACCACTTGATTCAATGCATCCACCACATCGTCAAAATTATAAGTCTTCAAGGAGGGCAGACCGCTCTGCCCGCCATGAAAGAGTTTGCAGAAATCGTCGAGCGATTTCTTCCCCTTGGTTTGCTGCCGGATAATCACGTCCGCCCATAGCCAGGTCAGCACATCTTCATCGTAGTAATCGAGCCCGCGCCGATAATCCGCCCATCCATGCGAAGCCATTTGCATCGATGGAACCCCGTCGGCGGTGTCCTGAAGATCGCGCCACGCGCGCCCTGATCGATGATCGATATCCGCCGCGATCAGCGCCAGCGAGTCACGCGCCTGCTCCTGGCTTCGCTCGCCGCTGCGCGCGGCGAGCATATCTCCCAGGTAGGATGTAAGTCCCTCATAAACCCAGAGTAAGTCGGTCTTCATGGGTGTTTCGTAGTCAGGAGTGGATAAGTCGGCAGGTCGGCGATACTTACCATTCCAACTATGCACATATTCATGACTCAGTAATCCCGCAGCCAGCACTCGCCCTTCGTCTTCTACCAGAGAGCGCTCGTCGATGCGGCTGTCGTTTGATTCATGATGCTCAAGACCGAAGTGCGCAACGTGATCGCTCAGGGTCAAGAGAAAGTGATAGTCGCGATAGTGGCGCGCTCCAAATAAAATTCCCGCTTGCGCGACCAGGTTCTTGTAGTGCTCCCAGACTTCAGGAGGAGCAGCCAGCGCCCCCGGAGTGTCGGCAGCAACGTCTAGTTCCGCCGGAGTTGCGCCAGTGCTGAGGGGCACAATTTTCAAATATTCACCGGCAATCACCGGACCATCCACCAGCATGGTCAGCGAGATCGGCGCAAAGTGGATGTCCGCACCCGCCTGATTCGCGACCGGGAGTGAGGTGCCAAACTTCCATCCCGACGGCAGTTTCAAGCTCGCGTTGTAAGTGATTTGATCCGAAGTCCACCCCGCCGGATAGAGCAGCAGAGGATTCCAATTGACCACGTACAATTTCTCTGTAGCCGCGGAACCGGCGCCGTATCCGCCTTGTAGCGTCGCCGGCGACGCATAGTCGAGACTGGCAATGATTTCATTTTCGCCCGCAGGGACTTCCACGTGGAACGTCCACCCATCCAACAAATCGCGACGCCATTGCAGCGGCTTGCCGCTCGCGGTGAACTTCAATCCCGTCAGATCCTGCACCGGTCCGGTCGGGCCGTGTTCGCCGGGAATCCATTTCGGATAGTAGAGCGTCAAGGTGCCGGGCGATGCCGGAATCCGCAACTGCGCGTGGATGAGTTTGCGGGGCGCATCGGAAGCGTCCACCGAAAGCATGATGATCGGAGCCTCGGCGGCCAACAGTGAAACGGATGCGAGAAGTACTAACGCAAGACACGAAAAGCAGATTGCGCGGCGTGAATCCATTCGTCCTCCCAGAGTTCGGCCCTAGCGCACTGAATATATCAGGCCGCTTCGTCGAAGTGGGAAGGGGGTGCCCATCCCACCCCGTCCCAACAGGCTGCAGAAAAAGTCGCGTCTTGACCAAGCCTTGAAGGGGCGCGGCTTTAGCCGCTCCGTAAATGCCGGAAAATGATTCCGGCTTCAGCCGCGGTGATTGGCTGTGGGCGCGTGCCTGAGTTTCTCCGCAGCCTGCGAAAGCCCGCAGCCACCTGCTATCATTCCCGACGTGTCGGCGCGCGGAAAATTCATCACCTTCGAAGGCCTGGACGGCAGCGGCAAGAGTACGCAGATCGCCAAGCTGGCGCGCGGTCTGCGAGCTCGCGGCGTTTCCGTGACCACTACCCGCGAGCCCGGCGGAACGACCACCGGCGAAAAGATTCGAGAGGTCCTGTTACACTCCGCAACTTCTGGATTGTTTCCCTTCGCTGAGATGGCGCTGATGTTCGCTTCCCGCGCCCAGCATATTCACGAAGTCATTCTGCCCGTGCTGGCCGAGGGACGCGTGGTCCTGTGCGACCGCTTCACCGATTCCACCGAAGCCTACCAGGGCGGCGGCCGTAAGCTGGGATCGAAGGTTGTACTCCATCTCCACGAACTACTCTGCGGCAACCTTCAACCCGACCTCACCATTCTTCTCGACAATGAGGTAAGCGCGACCGTCGAGCGTGCGCGCCGTCGTAATCGCCAACATAAGAGCCGCCGTCCAGACAAAGATAGAGATGAAAATCGTTTCGAGCAGGAGAACCGCGCCTTTTTTGGACGCGTCCGGCATGCATACTTAGCGATCGCCGCCCGTGAACCACAACGCGTACAAGTCGTCGATGCCCGCGGCACGCCCCAAGAGACGCATGCGGTTATCATGGAGTTGGTACGGAAGAAACTGAAAATTTAATACAAGCCATTAGCTTTTAGCTCTTAGCCGTTAGCTAAAGGCTAAGAGCTAATAGCTGCTCTCTATGTCCTTCTCCGATTTTCTCGGCAACCCGGAGACCATCCATCGCCTGCGCGAGATGCTGGCGCGCAAGCGCTTTCCTCATGCCGTGATTCTTTCCGGCGCTCATGGATCGGGCAAATATACGCTCGCCCTGATGTTGGCCCGCGCGCTGAATTGTCTGGAGCAGCCCATCACGGACGGCCTTCCCGATTTCTGCGGACGCTGCGCCAACTGCACACGCATCGCGCAGGCCGAAGACCTCGATGCGCGCTTTGCCGAAGCCGTCGAAGCCCGCGACGGCATGCGTGAAGCCGACAAGAAAGAAACTCGCCTCTTCGTGCAAACTCATCCCGACGTGCTCGTCATTCCACCTGACCCGCCGCAGATGATGATCAAGGTCGATCAGGTCCGCCACGTCATCGGCAATATTTATTTTCGTCCCGCAGAGGCTCGCGAACGAGTTTACGTGTTCACCGATTCCGCCTTCATGAAAGAAGCGGCGAACTCCCTGCTCAAAGTTCTGGAAGAGCCGCCCGACTTCGCAACGATTATTCTGCTGACGGAAAATCCCGGCGAGCTGCTGCCTACGATCCGTTCCCGTTCCGTGACCTTCGCTCTGGGCGCAGTGAGTTGCGAGGAAATTGAAAGCCTTCTGGCCAAACGCCGTCCCGATTGGAATCCGCGAGATCGAGCCCTGGTCGCCCGCTTGAGCGAGGGAGCCGTGGGCCGCGCACTGTCGTTCGACCTGAAAACTTACACTGCCGCCCGCAGCCAGGCTCTCGTGCTGCTGAATTCCTCCCTGCGCGGCACCGAGCACACGGAATTGTTCAAGATGACCGAGAGTTTTCGCCCCGGCGCGGACGGTCGCGAGAAAATTGAGAACCTGATGAGTACGATGTATTCGCTGCTGGAAGACCTGATGTTTCTGGAATCCGGCAC
>JAYTFO010000109.1:0-8929 GCA_043734305.1 Acidobacteriota bacterium
CCGTTGACATTCACAATGCGCTCAAGCTTGCTTACCCGGTCGAAGAATCCCAACATCGAGTAGTACGGGCCGTCGAGTTCCATTTCGAACGGCACTTCCGTATAAAAGTCGCGCGCGCTGACTGGCCGAGCCGTATAGCGCCGGATTTCAACGCCGGCTTTACGGGCTTCCCCGCTCACCATGCGCATGAAATTGTCCACTTCCTTCTCGTCGGGAACGATGCGGCGCTCGATCTCGAGCTGCTGCTTCAGGCTGGCGACCTGCCGCTCAATGTCCGCCAGCTTGGGCCGATACGCTTCCAGATCCGCGTTCTCCCGCATCTTGGCCTGGAGGTTGGTCTGGGCCGTGGCGTTCGCCTCGCGCTCCGACTTGAAAAGGGTGTAGTAGAGCGCGACACTGGCGAGCGTTCCCGCCAGCACCAGCACGCCCCAAAGCTTGATCCCTGTCAATTCACCGAAATTCATAGCGTCCGCCTTTACGACTTCGCCTTTTCGCAGGTCAGCGTGAATTGAAACGCCTGCATTTCTTTGATCTGCTCGTCCTGGATGCTTTCCTTGATTTCGATGTTGCGGAAGTATCCCGTCTTCTGCAGATTGGAAATCAGATTGGCCACGGCATCGTTGCTCAACGCCATGCCATCGATCGCGACGTTAGCGCCTTGATCCTGCAAGCTGTTCAGCCAGACCGCTTCCGTGCCGTTCACGGTCTCGCCAATCATGGCCATCAGATTGACCGGACCGCTCTGGTTGGAGTGCAGGTTATCGATGACATCGACCCGCCGCTTGTAAGCGTCAGCTTGTTTCTGACGTTCCAGATAGCGGGCCTTGATTTCCGCCAGCTCGCGGTTTTTCTGTTCCGCCACTCGCATCTGGGCAGCGATAGCTTTCTGTTCGCGATCGAGGTGGTACCAGTACATTCCGTTCGCGATCGCAAACAGGATCACCATGGCCGCCACTTTCACCAGTGGCGAACCGCCGCCACCCATGTCCATGGAGGGCATGCTGACCGCGGAACCCTTCTTTCCGCTTTTCGGTTTCGGAGCACCCAGCAGATTGATTCGGATCATAGCTTTTCAAAGCTCCTCAGGGCCAAACCTACGGCCACTGCCAACTGTCCGGCATTTTGTTCGACCAGTTCCGCTCCTCGTCCATCCACGGGCGCGAGCACTTTCTGAAACGGATTGAACAGTTCCACCGGCATGGAGAACTCCTGGCGCAACGCTTCCACCAGGCCCGGCACCTTGGCCGAACCGCCGGCCAGGTAAATCTTCTCGATGTGCTCGCCCGCCGCGCTGGCGCGGAAGAAGTCGAAGGTCTTCTGAATTTCAAGCACAATGATTTCGGTCACCTGTTGCAGGATCGGCGTCTTAGCGTCGTCATGCACGGTGCCAACTTTGTGTCCCAGTTTCAAGGACTCGGCATCGTCGAAGCTAAGATCCAACTCCTTCTGCAGCGAGTCGGTGTACTGATGTCCGCCCACTGAAACGTCGCGCGGGAACAGCGGCGTGGTGCCTTTGACGATGTTGATGTTCATCACGCTCGCGCCCAGATTGAGCAGCGCGACCACTTGCGTGGGCGCGGGCTCGTAGTTGAACTCGTAGCAGTTCTGAAGTGCGAGGGCATCGATGTCCACAATAGCCGGAGTCTTGCCGGCCATCGAGAGTACGTTGGTGTAGTTGAGAATCTTGTCCTTCTTGACGGCCACCAGCAGAACGTCCATCTGCGGACTGGTCGCATCGTCGGAGAGAATCTGATAGTCGAGGTTGACGTCGGCGAGATCGAACGGAATATGCTGGGCGGCTTCCTTCTGAATCGTGTCCGCCAGTTCCTGATCGCTCATCGAGGGCAACGAAATTTTCTTGACGATCACGGAGTGACCGCTGACCGCGGTAGCGACCGCGCGGGATTTGATTTCGGTATCGGCGAACAATTTCGAAATCGCGCTCGAGACCGTACCCGAGTCCACGATCATGGAGTCCACAACGATATCGGGAGCAATCGGCTCCAGGCCCAGGTGCGCCACTTCAATGCCCTGGCGCGTCCTCCGGAGCTCGACCGCCTTGATGCTCGACGAACCCACATCCAGGCCAACAATTGTCTTCGTTCCGAATCCAAACATGTGCCCCGCCTTTTTGTGATGTAGCGCCGGCACCTTGCCGGCTGTACCGCGTTACTGCTGTCCGGCAGCCTTCATCGCTGCCCGTGGTTTCTTCTTGCTGCCCCGCGGTTCCTGCTCCATGGATTTTTCTTCCATCCACTCGTCGAGCTTCGATTTCTTGAAGCGCCAACGATTGCCCAACTTGAACGCAGGAATCTTTTGCTCGTTCACGTACTTGTAGAGCGTGTCCGGACTGACCCCCAGGTACTGCGAAGCCTGGCGAATATTCATCACTTCCCGCGAGTCGGTCATAAAAGTTTTTCCCGTCCACAAACTTCATTTCTCAGCCCGCCTTTTTTTGCGGCGCTGACGAAATTGGGAGAACCAGTTCCTCCGAACTACATGCGTTCGAGTGAGTTTTGGTGTGCTGAGCATATCTCAACCGGGAGAATGGGCCTGTCAACGTGAATCTTCTGGTTTTATTGGGTTTTATGGGTGTTTCGTGGAATTGTCCCAAAACGGTGTTGCAGAGCGAGTCTGTATATTGTGGGTTTGTAACGCTATGACGCTAGGGGTAGCAGTGACGATACGAATCATGCTCCAGTCACCCCTGTTGGGGTAACCAAGGTACTAGACACGGTACGGAAGTACTTGGACGTGCGCGCAATCCCTTTAGAATCAGCGCCTCAAATGGACGCCTTTTGTGACTACCAGAGCGTTACAGTGTTTCCATGCATCCGTGAGGCTTGAAGTTTGGAACGGAGCGGCGTTCTCGCACGCGTCAACGCTAACCAACATCGACCGCTTATAATAGGAAGATTCGTCATCGCTCTGGAACCGGCCTGTAAGGGGGCTCGCCCTTTTCCATCCGGAGTGGAGCTGCTCAGGGGAAGATGTCCACGGAAAGCATTATTGTTCGCGGGGCCCGGGTCCATAACCTCAAGAACATTGATTTTGAGATCCCGCACAATCAGATGACGGTGGTGACGGGTGTGTCCGGTTCGGGCAAATCGTCGCTCGCCTTCGATACCATTTACGCCGAGGGTCAGCGGCGCTACGTCGAATCTCTCTCGGCATATGCGCGGCAATTTCTGGAGCGCATCGAGAAGCCGGACGCGGATTTGATTGACGGCATCGCCCCGGCCGTCGCGATTAAGCAGAAGAATTCCACGCGCAATCCGCGCTCGACGGTCGCCACCGCCACTGAGATCTTTGACTACCTGCGACTCCTGTTTGCCCGCATCGGTCGCACCTACTGCCTGGTATGCGGCGTCGAAGTGAAGAAAGATACCGTCGACGAAGTGGCGGGCCGGCTTCTTGCTCTGCCCGAGGGCACGCGATTCAACGTGCTGTTTCCAGTACAGGTGATTGCTCCCAAGATCGACGAAGCGCCTGCCAGAAAGACGCGCGGCAAGAAGAAACTGGAAGCTGAATCCAGGCTGCCCTCCGACGCGATCAAGACTCGTCTCTTCGATCTCCGCAAACGCGGCTTCAATCGCCTGTTTCAGAATGGACAGCTCTTCGAGTTCTCGACCCCGGAGTCACTCCTTGAAATAGATTTTTCTGAACCAGTGTTCGGGTTGATTGATCGCCTCGCTGTCTCTGCCGACGCACGCGCGCGCATCGTGGACGCCGTAGAAATCGGATACCGCGAAGCCGGCGAAGTTATCTTCGAAACCGCGCCTCGCGACGGCGAAGCTCTGGTGCGCTTCCGCTATTCGCAGCGCTTCGAATGCAAGAATGATGGCAGCCGCTACGACGAACCCGAGCCGCGCTTGTTCTCATTCAACAATCCCTACGGCGCTTGCCCGCGCTGTCAGGGTTTTGGAAACACCATCGACTTCGATCTCGATCTCGTCATCCCCGACAAGGGCAAGTCTCTGAACGAGGGAGCGATCGAGCCCTGGACCAAGCCCAAATATCGCACTCTGTTCACTGAATTCAAGCGTTTCGCGCGGCTGGCCGAAATCCCGCTGGACGTGCCCTGGCGCGAACTTAGCCCCGAGATCCAGAACATTGTGGTCAATGGCGAGCACCGCTGTGCGGGCGTGCGCGGTTTTTTTCAGAGCCTGGAGCGCAAAAAATACAAGCTCCATGTGCGCGTCTTTCTAAGCCGATATCGCGGATACTCTTTGTGCTCGACATGTGGCGGCACGCGTCTCCGTCCGGAAGCCCGTCAGGTCAAAATCAACGGTCGGGACATTTGCCAGGTTTGCAGCATGACGGTAGAGGGAGCGGCACGCTTCTTTGATGAGATCAAGCTGACGCCGCAGCAAGCCGCTATCGCGGAGATTCTGATCACCGAGATTCGCGAGCGCCTGCGATTCCTGAACGACGTGGGCCTCGAATACCTGACGCTAGACCGGCTTTCCTCCACTCTGTCCGGAGGCGAAGCCCAGCGTATTCAACTCGCAACCTCGCTGGGATCGCGCCTGGTCGGTACACTCTATGTTCTGGACGAGCCGTCCATCGGACTGCACAGCCGCGACACCGACCGACTCGTTAAAATCCTGCACGGTCTGCGCGATCTCGGGAATACGATTCTGGTGGTGGAGCACGATCCTGACATCATGCGCGCCGCCGACCACATCCTCGACCTCGGGCCGGGCGCGGGAGAAGCTGGCGGCAAGGTCATCGGCGCCGGAACCTACGAGGAGATCAAGAAACTTCCGCACTCGCTTACGGGGCGCTATCTTGCCAACGAAGTCCATATCCAGATTCCGGTTGCGCGCCGCAAACCGGGACCGCAGAAGATCAGGATCGTGGGAGCCCGCGCGCACAATCTGAAAGGCATCGACCTGGAAATTCCGCTGGGGATGCTGGTTGCGATCACTGGCGTGTCCGGTTCGGGCAAGTCGACGCTATTGCATGACGTGCTCTATCAGTCGCTGGCAACCGCTCTACGACAGCCCAACGGCAACCATTCGGCGGTGGCGGCGTGGGATGAAGTGGATGGCGACCAGTTCCTCGATGAAGTCGTTCTGGTCGATCAATCGCCCATCGGCCGGACGCCCCGGTCGAATCCCGTGACCTACATCAAGGCGTTCGATGTGATCCGCGACGTGTTTGCCGCGCTTCCGGAATCAAAGAAACGCGGCTTCGCGGCGGGGCATTTCTCTTTCAACGTCCCCGGCGGACGCTGCGAAAATTGTCAGGGCGACGGCACCGTCACCGTCGAAATGCAATTCCTCGCCGACGTCGAGCTGATCTGCGACGAGTGCAAGGGCACACGTTACAAGCCGCA
This sequence comes from Acidobacteriota bacterium, assembly GCA_043734305.1. Classification (GTDB taxonomy): domain Bacteria; phylum Acidobacteriota; class Terriglobia; order Terriglobales; family Acidobacteriaceae; genus Acidiflorens. Next base: position 5,342 of record JAYTFO010000109.1, read on the forward strand.
GGTGCTCGAGATCCGATACAAGACTAAGAACATCCATGAAGTGTTGAATCTGACGATTCGCGAGGCGCTGAAATTTTTTGCCGACGTACCCAAGCTCACCGAAAAACTGCGCGTGCTGGACGAAGTCGGCCTCGGCTACCTGCGCCTCGGGCAATCGGCGACAACTCTTTCCGGCGGTGAAGCGCAGCGCATGAAGCTGGCCGCGCACTTACAGCCCGCCGCGCGCGAAGCCTCCCGTTCCTACGCCCAAAACGGCGTACCCAAGCGCAAGCGCCGCATGCTGTATATCTTCGACGAGCCTACGACGGGCCTGCATTTTGACGATGTCAGCAAACTCCTTTCCGCCTTCCGGCGTCTGATTGATGCAGGGGGATCGATTGTCGTGATCGAACACAATCTGGAAGTGATCAAGACTGCCGATTGGGTGATTGACCTCGGCCCCGAAGGCGGCGACCGCGGCGGAAACATTGTCGGCGCGGGACCGCCGGAGGAGATTGCGCAACTCAAGGGGTCGTACACTGGACAATATCTGGCAAGAGTAATGAACGGAAGAAATTGAGTCGCGACGGCTTCTCGCCGTCGCATGTGGGGGCGAGACGCCCCCACGACAGCCGGCAAGATGCCGGCGCTACAAGTGCTCATGAGCCGCGCCCTCGCCAACTCGCTTCTGTTCATTCTCGCGACCGCGTGTGCGCAGGCCCAAACGACCACGATTCATCGCGGCAGGCAGACGATCAATAAGGCCACCGACGATCAACCGACAGACATCACCCGTGCCGAAGAGGCCATTCAAAAACACGACTTTGCTGCTGCCGAGCCGCTGCTGAAAAAGGCGCTACAAGGCGATCCAAAAAACTATCAGGCATGGTTTGATCTCGGATTCGTCTACAACGGTCTCGGACGCACCGACGAATCCATCCATGCCTATCGTCAATCGGTCGCCGCCAAGCCGGATATTTTCGAGTCCAACCTGAATCTCGGCCTGATGCTCGCCCGCTCCAACAACCCTGAAGCTGAGACGTTTCTGCGGGCGGCCGCCAAGCTCAAACCAACGGCGCACGTCGAAGAGGGTCAGGCCCACGCGTGGCTCTCGCTCGGACAACTGCTCGAAGGAACCAAGCCGGACGAGGCTCTCGACGCTTACCAGAAAGCCTCAGCCCTCCTGCCCAAAGACCCCGAGCCTCGTCTTTCCGCCGGCCTGTTGCGCGAACGCCGCAAAGACTTCGCGGGCGCGGAGGCCGATTACAAACAAGTGCTCGCGACCGATCCACGCTCCAATGAGGCCGTCATTGGATTGACCAACATCTATATGAAGTCGGGCCGGGTTGCGGAAGCCGAACCACTTCTGCGCCAACTGGCAACCGAACGCCCCGATGATGCTGGCGTCCATCTGCAACTGGGCCGCGTCCTGGCCGGTCAAGGGAAGAAAGAGGAAGCTATCCCGGAGATTCAGATCGCGCTGAAACTTTCGCCTAACGACTCCGAAGCACAACGCGATCTCGCAGACCTGCTCACCCAATCCGGCAAACTAGCCGACGCAGAAGCGACTTACCGCTCCCTGCTCAAGTCGAACCCAAACGACGCCGAACTCCATAACTCACTGGGCGAGATCCTGTTGAAGCAAAAGCAGTTTCCGGAAGCCGAGCAGGAGTTCGAGGCGGCCATCAAACTCAAGCCGGACTTCGGACTCGCTTACGGTAATCTGGCCATCGCCGCCGACGAGAACAAGAACTATCCGCTGGCGATCCGGGCGCTGGACGTGCGCGACAAGTTGCTGCCGCCAACGACTGTCGGACATTTCATGCGCGCCACCGCCTACGACCACCTGCACGACTACAAGCAGGCTTCCGTGTACTATCACCTCTTCCTCGATGCCGCCAAGGGGAAGTATCCTGATCAGGAGTGGCAGGCGCGGCACCGCCTGATCGCCATCGAGCCCAAGAAGCGCTGAACTGAGAAGTTGAACGAGAAGTTGAAGTGAGAAGTTTCGCTCGACGAAGTATTGAACATTGACGTTGAAGAAGGACGTTATGCGCAGTGTTCTCCTTTGGACGATTCTCATCGCCGTCATCGCCGGGGCTGCGGCCGCGCGCGACGAATCCTTGGACGAGCTCAAGTCCCGTGCAAAGAACGCGCCTCTCCAGGACCGTCCGGGACCGTGCATTCATATCGCCGAACTTCAACTCCGCAACGCCGACAAGCTCTATCGCGATGGCGACGCTGAACTCGGCCGGGCAGCCGTCGAAGACATCGTCGCTTATTCTCAGCAAGCGGGCGACGCCGCTCTCACGACGAAGAAGCACATCAAGAATGTGGAGATCGCAGTCCGTAAAATGGCGGAAAGGCTGCGCGACGTCAAGCGGACACTCGCCTTTGAGGACCAACCCGCAGTCGAGCACGCCGTGCAGCGCCTCGAAGAAATTCGCACCAGCCTGCTGAAGGGGATGTTCGGCAAGGATAAAGACAAGGAAAAAGAGGAGCAGCCGAAAAAATGAAACGTCGCGCCACCGTTTGCGTGCTATTAGGCTGCGCGATGCTGGTCACGATTCCAGCGCAGGGGCAGCGCCGTGGACATGATCCGCTCACGCCGGACGAGATTAACCAACTGCGCGACGCCATGCTCGAACCCGAGGATCGCTTAAAGCTTTTCGTGAACTTTGCCCGGGATCGTATGACGAAATTGGAGCAAATGCGCGCGGATCCAAAGACCACCGACCGCGCCCAGAAGACGCACGACATGCTCACCGATTTCCTCGCCGTCTACGACGAACTCAACGACAACGTGGACATGTACGTCGGCCGCAAAGACGACATCCGCAAACCGTTGAAGCTGGTCATCGAGGCCGATATTGACTTCCAGTCCAAACTGCGTGCCCTGAAAGATGCCGCCCACACCGACGCCGACGAATCCAAACAATACGAATTCGTCCTCAGCAACGCCATCGAGACAGTCGACACCAGCGCCGACGACCATCGCAGCACCCTGACCGACGTTGAGGAGTATGTGAAACGCAAGAAGAAGCAGAGCAAGTAGATCGTTCTTCCTAAGCGCTATCGCTGCCGATTCGTAAAGCCCGGAAAGCGCCGGCTGCTTAACTGACGACCGTCCGCTGGCCACCGGCCACTACCGCCGTGCTACCCTGCTCTCAACGTGTCCCCGAAGCTGGCGGAAATCTTTGAGCAGACGTACCTCGAACTGCGTCCCCGCACGCCCGTTCCGCGGATGAACATTCGCTTCTATTCGTTCGTCTCCATTAACAACACGATCCGTTTGCGGCAGGGAGATCTCTTCATCCGCATCTCTGACTTGTTGGAAGGCGCGCCGGAGCCGGTGCTGCAAGCGATCGCGCATATCCTGCTCGCCAAGCTCTACCGGCAGCCGGTCGACCGCGCCGTGAGCGCCCGCTATCGGCGCTACGTCGGGAGTCACGACATCACGGCCAAAGCGCGCCTGGTGCGCCAGATGCGCGGACGCAAGCAAATCCACTCCGCCTCCGGCCGCCACTATCACCTGGACGAAATCTTCGACGACCTGAACCGCCGCTTCTTCCACGGCCTGATGGGACGTCCCCAACTCACCTGGAGCCG
>JAYTFO010000110.1:0-4204 GCA_043734305.1 Acidobacteriota bacterium
ATTTTCCTGGACGAAATCGGCGAACTGCCGCTGGAAATGCAGGCGAAGCTGCTGCGCTTCCTGCAAGAGAAGGAAGTGCGTCCAGTAGGGAGCAACGAGAAAGTAAAAGTCGACGTACGCATCATGGCCGCCACCAACCGCGATCTGGAAATTGAATACAAAAAAGGCACTTTCCGCAAAGACCTCTATTTCCGCTTGAACGTAGTGACCATTCATCTGCCGCCGTTGCGCGAGCGGCGTTCGGACATCCCCATTCTCGCGAACTGGTTCCTGGAACGTCTCGCTCCCGGACGCGATGCCTCAGTAACCGGCACCGCCATGAAAGCGCTGTTAGCGTATGACTGGCCCGGCAATGTCCGCGAACTGGAAAATTGTTTAGAGAGAGCCGTGGCACTAAGCGACCAGCGACTCATCGATCTAAGCGATCTGCCTCCGTCAATCGCCCGCGCTGAGGCTCCGGAAAAAACATCGCGATTTGAAATGTCAGCGTCGGGTGATCCAGCAACCGATCTCGAAGACATCGAACGTGCCACAATCCAGCGCGTTTTTGTGCAGGTAAACGGGGACAAAGCCCGCGCCGGGAAGATGCTTGGGATTAGCCGGGCTACGCTGTATCGCAAGTTGAAGAGGTACAACATCGGGTTGCGGGAAGAAGCGGCGGGGACACAGACGCTGCAGTAGGGGGGCTTATACCGGAACCTGATCTGTTTCTGACCCACACCGTAGTCTGTGACTCCGGAAGGCACCCGCGACGGCTTGCTGTCCGCAGATGGAAAGTTAGTTCTGGCGAGCGGAGCTGAAGGAAAGTACTTCGTCTACTCGATCGAGGCTGGACAATCGGGTGGAGATCCACGGCCCGTACCGTGGCTTACCGAGGCCGACGTACTCGCCCAGTGGAGCGCGGACGGGCGGTCAGTGTTGGCCTATCGCCGTACCGAAATTCCCTATCGCATCGAGCGCGTCGACCTCGCCACCGGAAAGCCTAAGCTCTTCAAAGAACTCGCGCCCGCCAACCACACGGGACTATTGTCCTTGCGCGAAGTTTTTGTTACCGACGACATACAGTCGTACGCGTACACCGCGTACTACCAGGTGTCGAGCCTGTTCGTGTCGGAGGGCGGGCAGTGAACTGCATGTACCCGCGAACGAGTGATCCCTCGCCTGCGTAATCATCCCGTCGCCTGGCTGAGCAGGGAATGATTTCGATCGAGTCGCTTCAGCACCTCGAGTTTGGAGTGCGTCTTAGCGTCCCGAATCTGGGGCAGCAGGATATCGCGGACATAATGCCAATGAGGAACAATCGCCAGCGCTCTGCGGGCGTACGACTCCGCCGCGTTCAGGTTGGGCGTAGTTCGATGGAGGTTGGACCAGGCCAGGCTCATCAACAATTCAGGCTCTCCCCAGGACGGTTCCAGCAGATCGCTCGTATTTGTCTTGCGCTCCCGCATCGCTTCCAGGCCCTTCTCGTATGCTTCCATCGCTTTGTCTTGGCCTCCTCCTCGTTTTGGGGGCGCATACCAAAGATTGGGACCCACCACCCAGAGAAGGCGCGGATTTTCCGGTGCCGCAGCCTCGGCATCCCTTCTAAGTTGCCGGCCCCTGGTTAGCAACTCCTGTACTTGGGCAGTGTCGTTTTCATTCACGGAAAAAGCGAGGAGGCTCACGCACGACAATGCCGCAATCTTCGCGTCCACAAAACTGGGGTCATTCCTGGCCGCACTGTCGAATTCATCGGCCGCCTGTTTCAAATCTTCTTTCAGTTCCTTCGGTTCAAGGCTATCGTTAAATCCATTGATAGCCCTCCGCCACAGCGCAAACCCGCGCCAATAGCGCACTCGAGATGCGAGTTCTTTGTTCTCGACAAACGGCGCCAGTTCGTCATACAGATTCTTCAGCGCTGCGCGATCCCCTTCATAGTCCGCCCGTTGGATTTGGTTGACGATCTTAATCGCCTGTTCATGCACTGGGTCGGCCAACGGCACGGTTTGCAGGTCGACCTTCAATCCCACAGCCGCATACCACTGATAGAAATCTACTGCGAGTCGTCCGGATGCGACTGCTGGATCTTCACTCACCAAGGCCCGTGCCTCGTCGGTTGAGCTGATGCTGAAAATAAACAGCCCCCGTAAGTTGCTGTTCTCGATCGGGCCGGCCACGATCAATTTTCCGATGCTCGCCATTTTTCGAATGTTTGCCATGTGGCCTTCCTGGATACGTTGTCTGTCGACTGCTGTTCCAGTGCCCCAATTTGGCCCCTTGGGAATGACTCCGACAACGTAGGTAGTCATTTTGATTTGTGACTGGGGAGGGAGGCTGATGACTGCTTGAGCTCCAGCCCGCAGGAATCCTGCGAATAGCAGCGCGGCAAGAATCACGACTCGTCTCATTTTGTAGTTCCTCATTACTTGTCTATGCAGTTTCGAGTTGGTGTAGAGTGACCGCGAAGTAGAGACGCGGCTTGCCGCGACTCCCTGCGCAGACGAGACGAGGCAAGCCTCGTCGACCAGAGATTTCTTTTGGGGCGCCCCAAGACGCGGTCAGGCTCGTTGCGCATGCGTGAGGCTTCCGTACTTTTGCGTGGCGTAGCCGACAATCAATCCGACCATGCCGCCCGGCAGCATGATCTGGAGGTAGTAACCATGCTGCAGATGGGCGACGATGAAGGCCAGCAGTAGTCCCACGCCCAGGCCGAACGCGATGCCCAGAGGCAGACACTGGAATTTACGAGCGAACACTCCGATGAGAACGCCGGAGATGATGCCCTTGATTGTGGACCCGATCACGATGCTGGCGATCTGCACGCGCGCCTCAGGTGTGAACCAGGCGGTCATCCCATCGATGGCGCCCAGAATTGCTCCCAATACCAGTCCCAAAAGAACCTTGTTCATCGGTATAAATCCTCCCTACTGTGGTATTACCCGTTTTTCGCGGTTCCTTTAACGGCGCGCAAACAAAATAAACAGGGCGCGCATGAGCAGGTAGACCGCAACCAGGATTACGGCGGTACGATGGCGGGTGTAAATCCTGCCTGCGCGCTCGATCAGGTTTTCCGGGTAGGCACTTACCGACTCGCCGTTCAGGTAGTGTGCGATATCAGCGGTCATCTGTCGTGCAGATTGATAGCGCGCGTTAGGATCGGCGGCCATGGCTTTGCCGCAGATGGCGTGCAAGGGGCGAGGCACGTTGCTGTCAGCCGCCGACTTTTCTCCCGGCGTACATCCAGTCAACACAAACCGCAACAGCGCTCCCAGCGAGAAGATGTCCGTGCGGTAGTCTACTTCGGTATCGCCGCGCGCCTGTTCCGGAGACATGTAGCCCGGAGTACCGAGAACCCTGCCCTGACCAGTGACGCGCGAGGTTGTTGGCGACGGTGTGCGCGACGAAGGCTGCACTGGTTCCGCGGAAGTAATAGTTTTGTGGGAGGGAAGTTTCAATCCGGTGGCGCCAACTTTCGCCAACCCCCAGTCCATCACGAGGACCTCGCCAAAGGCGCCAATCATAATGTTCTCCGGCTTCAGGTCGCGATGAATGAATCCGCGCGCGTGGGCAAAGTCCACGGGTTCGGCAATGCGCTCCAGCAATCGAAGCCGATCAGGCAGATTTTTGCCGGCGATGTGCTGGGCAAGAGTTTGTCCCTCGACAAACTTCATGCAATAGAAAGCGCGGCCATCCGGCAAAGTGCCGGCGTCATGGACAGGAACGATCCCCGGATGCTCCAGGCCGGCCAGTATTCGTGCTTCCTGAAGAAGCCGCGCAGCCAGATCGTCGGCAGGCGCGACCAGATCAAGCACTTTGAGTGCAACCCGGCGATGCAGGACGGTGTCTTCAACCAGCCACACGCTGCCCATACCACCGCGAGCCAGATAGCGGACCAGGCTGTAACAAGTCCCCGCAAGGTCCGGCGCCTGCATGTCAGCCTGGAGCTTCGCCACTATCTTGTCGGAAAGTTGCTTCACTTGACGTCCACTCCAAGCAGAGACTGGGCTTCGCGGCGAAACTCTTCCTCGGTGGCGGTCATCTCCCGCAGTTGGTCCAGGACGCAGCGTCGAAACTCCCGGCGGGCAAAGGACAGATAGTTGGTTACGTCCGTCGCCGCCAACCCAAACTCGCCCGCCAGTTGCGTGTAGGAAGCTTTGGGATCAGCCTCATCGAGATCGTAGCGCTCGAATAGCCGGAAGTGGATCGTCTTACCTCCGTTCTCGCA
>JAYTFO010000111.1:0-5135 GCA_043734305.1 Acidobacteriota bacterium
CGTTCATCGGAGCGTAGCGGAGACCCTTGACGGCGAGGACGACCGCATACGCTGGTGAGCGAGGGAAAGGGGGCACAAGATTCCTTGCGCCGCAGGCAAATTCCGGTTTTTTTGACCGGCTTGCGGACAGCGCGGGCGCGGATTTCCCCACCTTGGTGGGAACGATGGTCGTGCCACCGCCGACGACGGGTAGCTCCTTGTCGTAGGTGCTGGTCCGCAGCTCGCCTTCGATCAGGACGTGGTCCCCCCTTTGCGAGAGGCTTGACGGCTTCGGCCAGTTTTCCTCAAGCAACGCAATGATGCCACTGGGTGAGGCTTTCCCACTCGGCCGAATCCTGGTCCGGTTTCCAAGATGTCTTGGTGACCAGCGAGAAGATGGCGCGGCTTTCGTGCTGCAAAGGATCGGCCACGAAGAAGCAACCGAATCGCACGAAGTTTGATTGACTCGTCCAGCGGTGTGAGGCGCAGCAAGTCCAAGAGGCCAGGGGCATCCCTCTAACGATTGTATTGGGAACCTGAGGGAAGAGGCGGAAAGGATCAGGCTTCCCAAGGATTGAGGATTGGCACGCCTAATTCGGCAAAATCTTTGACGTTGCGCGTAACCAGCGTCAGATCATGTTCAAGCGCGGTTGCTGCGATCAGGCCGTCAAGAATAGCCAGCGGGATTCCCCGGCGTTGAGCCTGAGCGGAAAGAACTGCCCAACGATCACCGATAGCCTTTGTCACTGGAAGTAAGCGGGTTGCGAACAATATCTGTAGCTCATCCTGCCATCCCTCAAGCTGACTGCGCCGCTTGCCCGCGGCCAGAAGCTCGATTCCTCGTCGAATCTCGGCAAAGGTCAGGACGCTGGCAAAGACAGATTCTTCGGAGGTCGTCTTCAACCAGCGGTCGACACGTTCATCAGGTTCCCGCGAGCGTGAGAATTCCGAGAGGACATTCGTATCGAGCAGAAATCCGGTCAAAGATCGACGGGCCTTGGATAATCTTTCTGTCTTTCCAAATTCAATTCAGAACCGGCAAAGGGTGGCTGGGTGAGGAGGTCGTAAAGACTCTTCCGCGGTGCTCGCGCCGGTACCGTTACCCGCGCCTCCTTGGACTTCTCGCGTAGCGCGAGGACGGCGCGCACAATCAATTCATCAATCGAATGGAAGTTGCCGCTTCCGATCTCTTCCCGCACCAGCCGCTCTGTTTCCAGATTAAGTTCTACCGTCATCCTTTCAAGTTAACGGCATCGAGAGCCGTGCGCAAGTCCTTGACTTCCGGCAGAGGTTCGTCGAGCATAGCCTTCACAACAATTTTCATTCTCTCTCGCGCTAAATGCGGCCTCGATGCCCGTCCGGTCCAGCCCTCGGCGTGTTCGGGCGGTCTGTGCTGACATGCGGAACGTGCTAACATGATCGCCCGCGACGCTGCCATCGTTTGACACGCCATCTTAACTTACGCCAATGTAGGCATGTGCCGGCGCATGAAAAAACTCACGTGGCTCGCCGATTCCCGTTCCATGGTGAAGTCGTTTCCGGCTGGCGTCCAAGACGACATCGGCTACGCCCGGTACGCTGCGCAGTCGGGCGAAATGAGCGCCAAGGCCGGCGTCCACATGGTTTCGGTGGCGGCGTGATGGAAATCGCGTTTCGTGTTTAATGACGCGTGCGGAACCTGGCGCGCTTGTCTATACGGTCTCCATCGGGACCCTTCCAGCAGGCAATCAAAACAGCGCAATGCGCCAGTAATCGACGAACTTCGAGGGAACTCTGTTCCCAGACGATCCGTATAACCCGAACAGGAGGCGAACTATTTATGTGGATGTGCGTGCGCGCGCTACCGTTGGCGGCCGCGGTGCTGCTGGTGGGCTGCGACGATTTGGGCGATTGGGGCAACTCGGAACGGTTCAAAGAAGACTTTCATGGCGTCTTTCCGCTGAACGCGGGCGGCACGTTGTCGCTCGAAACGTTCAACGGAAGTGTCGAAATCCTGGGCTGGGACCAGAATTCCGTCGACGTCAGCGCCACCAAGTACGCAAGCACCAAGGACATGGTGGATGCGATCAAGATCGATGTGGCGGCTCCGACAGCAAGCTCAGTGCGGGTTCGGGCCATCCGGCCGTCCAACGCGGGCTGGCACGGAAACATGGGCGCGAGGTTTACGATCCGCGTGCCGAAGCATGTGCAACTGGACGGAATCAGCAGCTCGAATGGCGCAGTTAAAGTGGAAGGGATCGACGGGCCGGCGCGCCTGCATACGTCGAACGGAGCCATCCGCGTGGCCAAGCTCCATGGGGAACTGGAAGCCCGCACGTCTAACGGGAGCATCGACACGCAAGACCTGGATGGAGATGCGAACTTGCATACATCGAATGGCGCGATTCGGGTGGACGCCAGCCACGGCTCTTTCGACGCCACGACTTCGAACGGTTCCATCATCGCGAACCTGACGGATCCCGGGACGGCACGAGCCGTGAAGCTGCACTCCTCAAACGGGAAGATCGAGCTGACGATGCAGGGCTCGCGCTTGCCGGACGTACGCGCTGACACGAGTAACTCGGCCCTGACACTGCGGCTGCCAGCCAACGCCAACGCGCGGGTGCGGGCCTACACCACGCACTCCTCGGTGACAACCGATTTCGATTCATTGACTGCGCATGCCGATGATGGTGGTTCTGGAAAGCGTAACAAATCGGAGGTAGAAGGAACCCTCGGCAGCGGCGGGCCGACGATCGAGCTTTCCAGCTCGAACGGGCATATCAAAATTTCAAAGATGTAGCGCGGGCGAGACAGCGCTGTTATTTTTCGCCTACCACTAGCTGATTGTTGACGCTGGTGACGCCTTTCACTTTCTTGGTAAGGCGCTCGGCCTTGGCCTTCTGCTTGGGCTTCTGAACTTTGCCATTCAGAGTGACCGCGCCGTTGTGTACTTCGACTTTCATGCCAGTGCCGCCCACTTCGCGATCACCGGCTAGTTTCAACAACACCTGATCGTAAATCCGGTCGTCCGTAACGGGTTGTTTATCGGCGGGCAACGCCGGGGTCCGCATAAGCAGGAAGAGCACGCACAGGCTGGTCAGTGAGTACAAAATACGCATTGGTTATCCATTCTCCCGGCCGTGTTCCGATTATGTACCGCGGGCGGAACGCCAGTCAATTGCGTTCACAAATTCCGGGCTTTGCCGCCAGTCCGGACGGACTTTAACGAACAGCTCCAGAAATACTTTGCGTCCGAGCATCTTTTCTATCTCGATGCGCGCGCTGCTTCCGATGGTTTTGAGCATTGCGCCCTTAGCGCCGATGACAATGCCTTTCTGACCGGCGCGCTCCACGTAAATGGTCGCGGCAATCCGAATGATACGAGGCGTGTCTTCCCAATTTTCCACCAGTACCGCGATCGAGTGTGGCACCTCCTGGCGCGTTTCACGAAGAATTTTCTCGCGGATCAGCTCGGCAGCCAGAAAGCGTTCCGGCTGGTCAGTCATATAGTCGTCGGGGAAATATTGAGGTCCGACGGGCAAGCGGGCCACGATGGATTGATGCAGGCGGTCGAGCCCTTCACCTTTGGACGCTGAGATCGGAAGAGCCTCGGCGAAATTGTATAAAGACTGGTATTGTTCGATGCGCGGAAGCAGTTGCCGCTTGTCATTCAGGCGATCGATCTTGTTGAGCACAAGCAGCACCGGGGATTTGACGCCGCGGATCAGCTCGACAGCTTGCCGGTCTTCATCGGACACCGGAGCCAGGCAATCCGCTACAAACAGCAGCACGTCGCGCTCTTCCAGCGCTGCCCTTACGGTTTCCATCATGCGCCGGTTCAGGAGCGAGGGAGCCTCATGAATACCCGGTGTATCGACGAAAATGATCTGCGAGTGGGGCGAGGTGACAACGGCCTGCACGGAGGTGCGCGTCGTTTGAGGCTTCGACGACACGATAGCAAGTTTGTCCCCGGCGAGGGCGTTGAGGAGCGTCGACTTTCCGGCATTCGGACGACCAATGATCGTGACGAATCCTGATACGAAATTGCCGGCGACCGCGGGACCGTCTTGACTCAAGACTTCATGCTACCGCGCAACGTCACTCCACCGTGAAGACCACGGGCTGCTCGATCATGGAATCCTTCTTGGCGGTCAGGAGCATCAGGCGATAACGGCCCGCTTCGATTTTGGGCACCGTGAACTTAATCTCGGTATCGCTTTGCTCTGTTATCTTCGCCTTCACATCGTTCTTGCCGTCGGTGAGATACAACTCGCCTATCTTCGACTTGTCGAGGTTCTCGCCTTTGGCGCTGACGGAATCGCCCACTTTGCCGGTATCCGGCTCGACCGAGACCAATTTTGAAAACCCATCGAAGGCCAGAGCGGCAGCGGCGATGGCTATTATGAACAGCGGCAGTACGGAGAATCGTTTCATAGATTCCTCCCGGTTCGAGATTATACATGATTGGGACAACCTAAAGGATGTCCCCCTATTATGAAGCCATGAGATTGGCGGCAACATTGATTCATTCTCGAAGTGGACTGGAGATTGTGTCAAGCCGAAATAATGCCTGTCAAGCCCCATTCATCGCCTGTGATTGAAAAGCGGGGAGACGGTCCGCAATCTCAAAGAAAGCTAGCGTAACCTTCGAATCGGGGATCCGCCCGGAGCAGTCGATGGCGCTTCGGAGTCGCCGGTAAATCCTTCGCGACTGTTGCGAGCGCTATGGGGCGAATGTCCCTGGGTCGATCCGGTCAACGCTTAAAAACGAACGTTGCGCCAGCCCATGAGTGGCCAACCAGTATTACAGAAATAGCTTTCCTCCCGAGCCAATGGGGAAGCTTGTCAAGCTGCGGGTAGCGGCGGTTAACCAACCGCCGCGCAGGATTCCATCCCAATGTCACTTAGTTTTTCCTCCCTGCGCGGAAAGATCGAACAATTTGTTAGATTTACGTTCTATCGGTTCGGCACTGTCGGGTCCAGGTACCCCGTAGCGGAGCAAGTAAGCCGGACTTTCGCCCGGTGGCGCCGATGCCATCGGCACCGCAGGATAACATCCTGCCCCACAAATTCACCAACTGTACCCGCGAGCCCGCGAGGGGTGCCAGTCAGTTGACGCGCACCTTCGTCCAGCTTCGGTTCGCGGCGGATTGCAACACTGCGTCCGTGACGTA
>JAYTFO010000112.1:0-3201 GCA_043734305.1 Acidobacteriota bacterium
GGTAGGCGATGCGACCGTCTGCGAACGAACCAAGATCGCTGAAAGCGCCAGACATCCCAAGAGCAGCAGGCCAGCGAGCGATCGGAACGTAGCGCCGGCAACCTCGCCGGCAGTCCGGTGGGCGCCTCGCCCACCGCGCGAGCCGCGACGCGAATCATCGCGCGAACGACGGCGAACGAAAAGTCCGGGCTCAGAATCCAACTGGAAGCACTTCACTGGAGCACTCGAGTGTTCTTTCCACGATACCACTCAAGCGCGGACGAAAAGAAGTAACGAACAGGGTCAGGAGTGGATCAGTTTCATGCCGAACGCGAGAAAGAACTCCAACCACGAAGGGCACGAAGTATCACGAAGGCCTTGAGGTTCCTTGGTTTCCTTCGTGAACCTTCGTGTCCTTGGTGGTTGAAGCTCTTCAGATTAACGAACGACGAAGAGGCTCAGGAATCGGCGAGGAACTCGTATTCTTCAATGACGGCTGCCACCGCCATTTTGCCGTTGGTGGGACCGCCGTCCACCCGCAGCACCCGCCCTTTGCAGCGTACGCGGATACTTTCCGTGAGCGTGATTTCAGGAGGCAAGGTCAACGTGAAATCGATGTTCGACCCGGCCTGAATCGCCGAGTCCGAATAAAAGCACACGCCGCGAGCGCTGACGTCCCGCGTCTGCGCGTCGCGCTCCTGGCCATGGTCGTCGCAACGGACGGTGACCGGCAGATGCAACGCGAACCGCCGCGTGGCCCGCTTGTCCTTTTCCTGATGAGTTTCGGCCATGCAACCTCCCGGAACATTGTAAGCATGGCGGTTGGACATGGGCCTGTCAAGAGTTTGGTGACAGTGCCCAAAATCGCATCACCGCCGAGACGCCGAGGTCGTGGAGAAAATGCAGGAAAAGAATTCCCGGCGATCTCCGCGTCTCGGCGGTGCAACGTGTTTGCGGCTAGAATAATCGTGTGGTCTTCGTCCTCGACAATTACGATTCGTTCACTTACAACCTGGTTCAGTACCTGGGAGAACTGGGCGCTGACGTCGAAGTCCGCCGCAACGACCAGGTAAGCGTCGGCGAGATCGAAGCGCTGTGTCCCGAACGCATCGTGATTTCTCCGGGCCCCTGTACTCCGCAGGAAGCCGGCATCAGCATTGACCTGATCCGCCATTTTGCCGGCAAAGTTCCACTGCTCGGCGTTTGCCTGGGACATCAGGCGATGGGCGCGGCTTTCGGCGGACAAGTCGTTCGCGCGAAAACCTTGATGCACGGCAAGACCAGTCAGGTCGAGCATGACGGCAACACCATCTTCAGCGGCTTGAGTTCTCCGATGACGGCAACGCGCTATCACTCGCTGATTGTTTCTGAAGACAATCTGCCGAAAGAGTTGGAAGTCAGCGCCTGGACTTCAGGCAAAGACGGGACGCGGGTCATCATGGGGCTTAGACACCGCAAGTTTCCCGTCGAGGGAGTGCAGTTTCATCCGGAGAGTGTGCTGACGGATGAAGGGAAGAAATTAGTAAGTAATTTCCTGCATCTGTAGGGGCGCTCTAAATACCAAGTCCGACGACAGGCGATGCTTGCTTCGGCCGAGGTTAATTCCCGAGTCCGTCGATCCCAATTGATCAGAACGGCCTAGGAATGCACCCAGTCGACGAATGCGTGCCAAGAGGCGGTACTGCCAAGAGGAACAAGAAGCTGCGGTACGATCACCACCAGTGCGCCAGCCCAAAGCGTTGCACGATGCACTCTGCGCGTGGACCACAAATCATAAGCGACAATCAGCAGCACGAAACAGTCGGCGAAGATGCCGCTCATGTAAGGTCTATTTGTGATCACGTTGAGAGGCGACCGGGCGACCGCCGCGTCCGTGAGCAGAATGGTGGCCAGCAGGATCAGACGTTTGTGGGCGGAAGGGTTGAATCGGGCGCGATAAGCAGAAGCAATCAGTATCGCAAACAGCAGCATGTGGCCGATGGGAATTGCGTAGAAGGTCTTCGGATCAAGACCCGGGGGCGCAATTCCGCGTGCGAGCATATTATTCGCGGCCAAAACGCCGAGGACGACCATCACGCAGGCCAATCCGAAACCCGCCAAGCCCAGGCGTCGATGGATATCGACACGACCGCCTGAGACGAGCGAGGTTTGCGTGATCAGAAGAAGAATCCAGAGTGAAAATACTGCGCCATGGATGTGGATAATCAAACCGGGCAGCGGAGCGCTAAATACTCCGGCGAGATAATAGGTGCGTGCAAACCCGGTGAACACGGCAGCCAACATCAAGAACGCCATTCCCAAAAAAAAGACATGCTCGGAACCACGACCGACTCCGAGTCTCCCGGCGTTGCTGCTGGATGAGGCTGTTGCCATGGGCGTTTCCGTACGTAATTGGCTCGTAAGACCTCCGATTGATCCCGAAGATGGAAAGCAGAGTCAGCATACGCTGTCGCCAGTTTGGGTGCACATTAAACCGCAGAGACCGCGGCGAGTTGCCGCAGAGATCGCTCAGACACCCTTGCCCAATTGAGGGAGAGAAAGAATAAACTAGAAGATCAACTCCAGTGGAGCCGAGCGATCTGCGCCACGCATCAATATCTTCAGGGAAGGCACTCATGTCATTAAACAGCTTCGGCGCGCAGGCAACTCTCAAAGTCGGCGACAAGGAATACGAGCTTTACCGGATTGACGCTCTCGACCAGCAGGGCATCTCCACGAAGCACTTGCCCTTCTCGTTGCGCATTCTGTTGGAGAACCTGCTTCGCACCGAAGACGGTCGCAACGTCACCAAGGACGAAGTGCGCGCCCTCGCCGCTTGGAACAAGAACTCGAAGCCCGAGAAAGAGATTGCGTTTACGCCCAGCCGTGTTCTGCTTCAGGATTTCACCGGCGTGCCCGCGGTCGTCGATCTGGCCGCGATGCGGGACGCGATGAAACGCCTCGGTGGCGACGCAAAACTCATCAATCCTTTGCAGCCCGCCGAACTGGTCATCGATCACTCTGTTCAAGTCGACGAATTCGGGACATCGAACGCGTTCGACATAAATGCGCTGCTTGAATTTCAGCGCAACAAAGAGCGCTATGCCTTCCTGCGCTGGGGACAGACCGGGTTCCGCAACCTCGCCATCGTGCCACCGGATACCGGGATCGTGCATCAGGTCAACCTGGAATATTTGGCGCGCGTGGTGTTCGTGCATGAAGAAGGCGGCAAGCGCACGGCGT
>JAYTFO010000113.1:0-5138 GCA_043734305.1 Acidobacteriota bacterium
CAGCGATTCCCTCTTCTGCAAGAGGACAGCGCCGCCCATCGCTCCGAGCATGCGATTGAAGTGCAGCTTCCCTTCCTGCAAATGCAGCGTCAAGACTTAAGCTTTGTTCCGATCGCAGTCGGCGTCAGCGACTTCGACATTCTTCGCGGACTGGGAGAAGCGCTCGCCGACGTGATCTCGGCCCAGCCCGAAAAAGTCCTCATCATCGCGTCGAGCGACATGAATCACTACGAGTCCGACGCGGTGACCCGCATCAAGGATCACAAAGCAATTGCACGCGTACTCGCGCTCGATGCCCGCGGCTTGTGGGAGGTCGTCAGGAGAGAAGACATCAGCATGTGCGGCTTCGGACCATCGGTCGCGATGCTGACGGCGGCGAAGCAACTCGGCGCAAAAGAAGCGACGCTGGTGAAGTACGCAACTTCCGGGGACG
Organism: Acidobacteriota bacterium; assembly: GCA_043734305.1. GTDB lineage: Bacteria > Acidobacteriota > Terriglobia > Terriglobales > Acidobacteriaceae > Acidiflorens. The sequence continues at coordinate 434 of JAYTFO010000113.1, forward strand.
TATCCGGCGACTATGCCAAGGTGGTGGGCTACGCCGGAATCGTTGTTTCGTAAAGCAGGTTTCGTAAAGCAGCAGTCGTAGGACAGAAATCGTAAAGCCGTCGTCAGTATCCTTTCACTTTTCCAGACAGACTCAGCGGCGCCTCCGCGGTGATCTGGTAGTTCTGGTAGTCGATCGTGAAAGAGGCGTGACCTCCCAATCGAATTGAGCTACTACTGCGATTGGAAAGGGGAAGCCAGAAATTTCCCACTTTCGCATACACCTGTTCGATAGTGGTGTCTTTGGTCCAGAAAGAAGGATTTTTCGCGGGGGCGGCTTCAATCCGCACCACCGCAAAGTCCTCGGCATCGACCCAGATGCGTCCGCGATAGAGCAGTTTGTTGCTAGTGCGGGGTTCAACCGAGAGAATATACGACGGCCCAGTGGGCCGGGTTTCGAAACCCGCGAGCGTGAAGGTGTAGTTATCGTTGTTCAGGGCGACGCGAGCCTGATTTTCCTCGCTGAGCGCCTCCTTCTCACTCTGGAGCATTCTCTGGAAGACTTTCTCCACCAGAAAATGGGAGCCACTTTCCGATCGGATGCTGAATTCCTTGGTCGCCGGGCATCGGTACGCCACGTCGACCGTCATCTCGGCACTGTGGGAACTGGGGAAGCCGCGATAGTCCAGCCGATAGATGCGCGTCCCTTTGTACGAACCGAGCGCGCGGGCGCGTTCCAGGTTTCTCCTTACTAAATTGTCGACGACCTGTGCTGCGGTCAGCGCCGGACGTGGCGCAATCACAGCCGCAGTCGCCATCTGAGCAGCGGCGGTATGGCTTATGCCGACGCACAGGATCAACAGCTGCAAGCTCATCAGCAGGATTGGCAACTCAATCTTCATCGGATATCTGCCAGAATACCGCTCCTCACCACCAAACAAGTGAGCAATTTTGAACAGATTAGGTTATCCTCAAACATCAAAATTGACGCCTCGGGGTGTGCACGAAGGCATTCTTACATCCAAAACTTGCAGATTGGATTTGAGAACCAGCGATCATTTGATCGACCGCTATTGTAAAGCGAACGGATCAGGTCCGCGCACCTCTGCAACCTCGCCCCAAGGAGGGCATACCAGCGTGCGCGTGCTTCTCATCAATCCCAGTGAAGTTTCTTTCGGCACAGCCGTAATTACTCCACGTTGGTTGTATGTTCTGGCGGCGGCCACGCCGGCGAGCTTTGGCGATCCTTGCCTGGTGGACGAGACTCTGGAAACGTTGGACCCGGAGCAGATTCAGCCGGGCGACATTGTTGGCATCGGCATCCACACCGCTAATGCGCTGCGCGGTTACAAGATCGGAAACCAGGCGCGCGCACGCGGCGCCTACGTGGTATTCGGAGGCATCCACGCAACCCTGTACCCGGACGAGGCCCATGAACTGGGCGGCGCGCACGCCGTGGTCAAAGGCGATGGAGACGTGGTGTGGGCGAAGGCCTTGACGGATTGCGCGCAGGGAACGCCGCTTCGCGTCTATGAAGGCGGCCGGATTGAAGCCTCGCAGTTTCTGCCTGCCCGCTGGGATCTGGTGCCCCGCAAGAGCTACATGTGGGCCTCGGTGCAGACGGTTCGCGGTTGCCCTAAGCATTGCTCGTTCTGCTCGGTGTGGCGGACCGATGGCCAGCGTCCTCGGCAGCGTGGCTCGGATGCGGTGATGGAAGAGATCGTCCAGCTGCGACGGCTAGGCTTTCGCTTCATCGCGCTGGCGGACGACAATTTTTATCCCGTAACCCTGACCGATATCGAACTCGCCGAAGCGCAGAAAAATACGCAGCGCGTCAATGAACTGAAAGCCATCCGTGCCGAGCGCTTTGAATTGATGGCCCGCCTGGCGCAGTTGCCGTCCGACACGATTTTCTTTACGCAGATCACCATGGAAGCGGCCGAAGACACCGACTTTCTGGACGCCATGAATAAGGCCCACATCAAAGGCGCGCTGGTGGGAATCGAGTCCGTGACCCCCGAAGGGCTGAAAGACGTTTACAAGGAATTCAATGCCGCCGGTATGGACTTAGTCGAACGCCTAAGAACCTTCCGTCGCCACGGCGTGTACGTGCTCGGCTCGTTCATCTTTGGCTTGCCCAGCGATCGTCCGGCAACTTTCGACGCCACGGCGATGGTCGCCGCGCAGGCAGAAGTCGCGTTTGCGCAGTTTGTGACGCTCACTCCCTACCCCGGCACAGTGGACTTTATCCGCTGGGAAAAAGACCTAGGAGCCTCTCCCATGCAGATCGCCGGTATTCCCATCACGCGGCGTTGGCTCATCCCGCTGGCCCTTCGACCCAAACTGTATTGGTCTCATCCCACCATGTCGGCGGAGGAAGTTCGCAGCCGCACGCAGTCCGTCTGGGACACTTTCTATAGTCTGAAATCGGTGTGGGTCCGCTCGCGGTTTATCAAATCGATGCGCGCCCGCCTGGCGTTTGTCCTGATCTCGAAAATCTATCGCCAGATGTATGCCGATACCGGGATCGCCACCGACAGCGCACGCGTCTCCCGATCCTCGCGCTGGGCCCGCTTGCTCGCCAAGCCGTGTCAGCGATTGTTTGCCGCGCCGGAAATGCCCGATCTGAAACTGCCGGAATTTTGGAGAGCTCCCGTCAGCGTGGAGCCGAGTTCGCTCGAAGTAGTGAACTAGGGGAGATTCAAGAGTGTGTGAGTGTGTAGCGCGGGCGCCCTCGCCCGCGAAATACATGCTTGTATACGCTGGCGCAGCATCCGCGACGGATCGGATTTTCAGATCGCGCTTCGCCGCCCGCTCAGAAGGTTAATCACCAAGACCACCAACGCTACTACCAGTAGCAGGTGAATCAGGCTCCCGCCTACATGCAGACTGAAACCCAGAAGCCACAGAATTCCCAGAACCATGAAGATCGTCCAAAGCATTGTTAGTCTCCTTGTCTATCCGCAACTATTCTTGCGGCACATCTTTTCGGGCCAGTGGAATACCCTTGAGCGATTTCCCGCACTCCTGGCATAGCCGCTTGGAGCGTGGCGTGATGAGTCCGCAAAACGGACACATTCTTTGTGAGTCGTATTTTTTGCCCGGCGTCTTCAGTCCCGCCAGCAGTTCCTTGAATTGGCGAGTGAGAGAGGTGATCCGCCTCTCGATCCGATCGCGAAAACGGCGAAAGTCAGAGTCCATCCATCCACCGCCGCTCTTTCTCCCGTTGATCGGGACTGTTTCGAATCCAAGGATTGAGAAATGCGTTTGGTCTTTCTGACATCCACCATGGCAGATCGCCTCCCACGATACTGAGCCGGATTGCTCAGAGTTAGCAAAATTCTTGATTCGCTCCTCTTGAAGAATTCAGGCTCCACTCCTGAGGTGAGCAATTGAGATCAGTTATAAAGCGCGGCGTGAGCGATCATCGAGATGGAGATGAGCTTTTCTTCTCTCTCTTTCGGGTCTCTGAGCTAAGTCAGCCCACCTGAAGTCCGCTCCTCTTAGCTGTACTCTGCCGAAAGGAACAATTCATGAAGAAAATAATTTCAATGCTGTCGATGAGTATTCTTGTACTGATGGGAACCTACGCATGGGCAGGTTCGGCTCGCGAGGACACGGTCGCACGGCTGCAATCGTCCGTCGATGTTCTTCACGCCGTGATGGCCGCGCCGGACAAAGGCATTCCGGAAGAAGTACTCAGCAACGCAAAATGCATCCTGGTCGTGCCCGACCTGATCAAGGGTGGATTTGTTTTTGGCGCCAAACACGGACGCGGCATCGCGTCTTGCCGCACCTCTAACGGTTGGAGCGCGCCCGCTTTCGTCTCCATCGGCGGCGGAAGCTGGGGACTACAGATCGGCGTCGAAGATGTGGACCTGGTCCTGCTGGTCATGAACGACCGTGGCTTGCAGCATCTGCTGTCCAGCAAATTCGCGCTCACCGGTGAAGGATCGGTCGCAGCGGGGCCGGTTGGCCGTCATGCTTCCGCCGGAACTGACTGGAAGATGAACACGGAAATGCTGACCTACTCACGCTCGAAAGGTGTATTCGCCGGCCTGACCCTGGAAGGCGCCGTGATTCAGCAGGACGACGACTCGACTCAAGCCATCTACGGCAAGCACATGATGTTCCGCCACATTCTCTCTGGCAAAGTCGCAACTCCCCAGAGTGCCGAAGCCTTCATGCATGCGGTGTCACACGCCGGCCAACAGGCGAAAATCGCGGACGCGCAAGAAAACAAAAAGTAATTGCAGTAGTCGATCAGTTAGGATTTGTGCAGACCGGAGCCGCCGGGCGGTTCCGGTCTGCACGATCAATTTCGGCGGCAATTTGTTACCCGCAAGATTGATCGGTCGAAACGGGGCTTGCCGCGCTTTCGCGCCGGAAATAATCTAGCTCTTGTCGTCGCACGCCGGAAACCTTCGGAAGGCGTGCTGCCCGGTCCAGCCCAATTCCCGCATGCCGTCCTCGGACGAATAATACGCAACCGAAACCCACTCTTTTAGTTCGTCAAAGTGTTTCTGGTGAGGACCGCCCGCCGAGACGCTGGTGAGGAGCTCATCTCTTTCACTCGTAGTGAGCTGCGGGAAACTGTGTGAGAATTTTTCCTGGGTCGCACTTTCCATCGCCGCCAGCGCGGCCATAAATTTTTCCCGGTTCTCAGTTGTATCGACGCTCAGCAGGAGGTCGATGAAGCGGTTGACTTGTTCCTTGGCCGATCCCGG
>JAYTFO010000114.1:0-2058 GCA_043734305.1 Acidobacteriota bacterium
GATGATCCGGCGGGGATACTCAGGCCCCGGCGGAGCGAAGACAACGTCGCCAGCGCGAAGCGACAGCATCGAACGCGTTGTTAGACGTAAGTTGATGCAACGCTGCATCGTTTCGACCGCGCGGATCACAAGCCAAAGAAATCGGCTCGACTGTCGCGAATGACGGCACTTGATTCACGTCTTTAGCTGCGATGACCAGGCCCAGTGCGATGCGAGGTTTGGCGAGGGACTGCGGCACAAAGTCTGCTGCGAAAGGAACCATCGCGACGGATGCCTTGATCCGAGGGTCGACATGATGTTGCATGGTGTCGTTCGAGAAACGCCAAGAGATCACCCGCTTGGCCACCCAGACTTTGATGCGATCGAACCAAGTGCCATGGAGGAGGGTGATGAAGCCCACGCATGACGAGAAGTCTCGCTCGATGTTTTGCTCACAGTGATCACGAAACCGGCTGGGAGACCAGTCACCGCCAGCGAGCGAAAGCGCGGTGTGTCCGCCCGCTGAGCCACCGAATCCTCCAACAGCATCGAGCGAGAGGATTCTGGATAGTTGAGGGTTGTCGCCAATGGAGTCGATAGCGTGACTGACTTCGACAGGACGCATCACCCAGCTCACAGGACCCGGATTTGCGTTGTCCAGATAATTGTCGCCTTTGTGTTGGGGAAGTGCCACTGCGAAGCCGCGAGTGACCAGAACGCGGGCCAAATCCGTGTGAACCCACGGTGACCCACCGGATCCATGCGAAATGATAAGCCTGGAAGCGGCTTCGGATTGAATGAAATGTCAGCCCGCTTGCCCGCGACGAAGCGCGCTGCGAACCGCAACCACGAGCATGACCCCGGCGACAACCGAAGCCAAGCCAAAGGTGCCACGGCAGATGGACTCGGATGCCGCTGAATGTGCCCCAACCGAGGTCAGCATGCACTGACGGGAACCGCTGCCCAAAGCGATCCAGGCTGGAATTGCCGTCATTGCGGCCAGCAGCAGACATACGCACCAGGCCGCCGCCCGACCGAAACCAAGCGCGGAACCCACCAAGGACAGGCCGGCCAGACCAAATGGCGCGGCCGCTGCGTAGGCGACCCAAATCGGAGCCCGCAGATTCTCTGGATAAGCGTGGATGAGGATTGCGACGAGTAAGCCAGCGACGAGTAGCGAAATGCCCGCTTTCAGGTTGGAGCGCATCGATGCCGCGCGTTTTTCAGTGGCTGGCGTAGTGCGCCCCGGCAATGACGAACGGCAAGACCAGCTCCGGAACAAGGTAACCCAGCCAGACGGCCGTTGGCTTGGGTAGCCCGACCAGGCGGATGGACACCAGTCGTCCGATGCCGGCGAGCAGGACGCCTGCGGCAAGAAGGTAGACCAGCGTTCCCTGCTGCCGGATCGTGATTGCCGCCCACAGACTGATGAGGCCGGTCGAGAGGTAGACGCCAGCCATGAAGCGGTGGACGTTGTCCAGGCGCGGCGAGGTTTCGGGTTGGCCCAGGAACATTTGGACCGTGCCACCGAACATCGCGATCGCCGCGACCAGGAACAGGCAAACACGCACCGTCCATTGGCTCAGGGAAAGTGGGTCGTCAGCGGACATGGTTCTGAGCTCCTTCAGGCGGCCTGAGGTGGGAAGGGACCAGCGGACAAGGCAGGGACGATTAAATTAAGCCATAAAGCCGGCCGTCGTCAAGGTTCCGGCGCCTCGCCGCAGGACGCGGTCGAACAATCGTGCATAGAATCGGGCTTCGGGGACGAGAGCAGACTCCCCGTTGCCCAGACGCTCCACGCGTCCAAGCGCTGCTTCTGACCACGGGTGCGTCCCGGTAAGGAGTGTTTGCTTGACCTCGTCCAATCAAATCCTGCGCCCACTGGCGCATCGGGTATTGCCTCTCGCCATCGATCCGGCGCGGCTCGACGGCCTGTCGGAGAAGCTGGTGCGCAGTCACCACCAGAACAACTACACCGGCGCTGTCAAGCGGCTCAACGCGATTCGCGAGCAGCTTGCGGGGATCGATTTCGCCATCGCTCCCGGCTTCCAGCTCAACGGCCTCAAGCGCGAAGAACTG
>JAYTFO010000115.1:0-2521 GCA_043734305.1 Acidobacteriota bacterium
GTTTAAGAAGTGGGACAAAGTTCTGGAGTGGAATCTTCCGTGGGCGAAATGGTTTGTTGGAGGTCAACTCAATCTCTCCTATAACTGCCTGGACCGGCACGTGCAGACGGCGCGCAAGAACAAAGCGGCGCTGATCTGGGAGAGCGAACCGGGCGAAGTTCGTACTTACACCTACCAGCAGCTCTGGAAAGAAGTGCAGAAGTTCGCGAATGTTCTGAAGTCGTTGGGAGTGCGCAAGGGTGATCGCGTCGCCATCTATATGGGCATGACGCCGGAGTTGCCGATCGCGATGCTGGCCTGTGCGCGAATCGGAGCGCCGCATTCGGTGGTGTTCGGCGGATTTTCATCGAACGCGCTGGTCGACCGCATTCACGATTCGCAGGCGACGGCGGTGATCACACAGGACGGTTCGTATCGGCGAGGCGCGGAGGTCAAGCTGTTTCCGGCGGTTGAGGAGGCATTGAAGACCTGTCCATCGGTGAAGAGCGTGGTGGTGTACAAACGAACCGGCTCGCCCATCAAGTTGCAGGCGGGACGCGATCATTGGTGGCATGAACTGATGGCGTCGGTTTCGGATCAGTGTCCGGCGGAGCCGCTCGATTCCGAGCATCCGCTATACATCCTGTACACGTCGGGAACGACCGGCAAGCCCAAGGGAGTGGTGCATACGACTGGCGGGTACTCCGTCGGCACGCAGCTTACTTGTAAGTACGTTTTTGATTTAAAAGAAGAAGATACTTACTGGTGTACGGCGGACATCGGGTGGGTGACGGGGCATAGTTATATTGTTTACGGGCCGCTACAGAACGGCGCGACCAGCCTGATGTATGAAGGCGCGCCCAATTTTCCGGAGCCCGATCGCTTCTGGAGCATCATCGACCGGCATGACGTGAGCGTCTTTTATACGGCGCCGACTGCGATCCGAACGTTTATCAAGTGGGGCGAGCAGTGGCCGAGGAAGCATCGACTGGACAGCCTGCGGCTGCTCGGGACGGTCGGCGAGCCGATCAACCCCGAGGCGTGGATGTGGTATCGCGAGGTGATTGGACGGGAGCGTTGTCCGATCGTGGATACGTGGTGGCAAACGGAAACGGGCGCGATCATGATCTCGCCGATTCCGGGAGCCATTGCTACGAAGCCGGGATCGGCGACGAAGCCGTTCTTTGGCGTGGCTCCGGAGATTGTGAATATCGATGGCAAGGCGGTGCCGGAGGGTTCGGGTGGATTCCTGGTGATCCGCCAACCTTGGCCGGCGATGTTGCGGACGATCTACGGGGATCCCGATCGGTACGTGCAGCAATATTGGTCGCAGATTCCGGGGACGTACTTCACCGGCGACGGCGCGCGCAAAGATAAAGACGGCTATTACTGGATCATGGGCCGAGTGGACGATGTGCTCAACGTTTCGGGGCATCGTCTGAGCACAATGGAAGTGGAGTCGGCGTTGGTGGCTCACCCAAAAGTTGCGGAGGCGGCGGTGGTGGGGCGTCCGGATGACATTAAGGGTCAGGCGATTTCGGCGTTTGTATCGCTCGAACATGGCGTCACGCCCAGTGAAGAGTTGAAGGAAGAGTTGAAGAAGTGGGTGGCGAAAGAGATTGGGTCACTGGCCAAGCCGGATGACATCCGATTTACGGACATGCTTCCCAAAACGCGCAGTGGAAAAATCATGCGCCGCCTGTTGCGGGAGTTAGCGAGCAGCGGAGATGTTAAGGGTGATACGACGACGTTGGAAGATTTCGGCGTGATCGCTAGGTTGAAGGAGCAGGACGAGGTGTAGGGCGTCGTCGTTCGCATGGGGAGACGCGGCAAGCCCCGTCTCTACGGAGAATTCTTGGTTGGTGCGACGAGTTTAGCGGGTTTCCAGCAACTGTCTTTGTTCGCGCATTTGTTCGAGGAAGGTCTCGAGCGGGATCCGCGACTTGTGGCGGAACAGGTCCAGCAGAGCGTCTCCTGAAGAAGGAAGTGACGGCGCTGAGTTTTCCCCGGGCACGGCTGGTTCCAAGCTGTCCGGCTCGACCAGAAGTTCGGGTGACTTTTCTCCTCGGGCGCGCAGGGTTTCGATTAGGTGGTGCACCTGATCGTGCTGCTGACTGGTGGATTGCAGGAACTCCACTCCCATACCAAATTCTGGATGGACAATCCGGACGACGCCACCGGCGCGCAGGGCAAGCTCCGCGGTTTTCATCGACAGGACGACGCGGGTGCCGTGCGGAAATGGGGAGATCGTCTTCAAATAGCATCCACCCAGGCTGAGATCGGTGAGCGTGCAACTGACCGGCGGATCGTCGGGTTCGGGATCGGGCAGTTGGCCGTTCAACCACTGGCGCAGAGTCTGGAGTTGTTCCTCGGAGATGGACTTGAAGCGCACACCGGCTTGTGCGCGATGGCCTTCCCACGCCAATTCGCCTTCGATGTCGAAGCTGCGGTCGATGCCAGGCAAGTCGAGTGAGAAGCGGAGCGAGTTTTCTTTCGGGATCGAGCCCGGGAACTGTATGGCCATCCCACCTTCACAAAGGTC
>JAYTFO010000116.1:0-13731 GCA_043734305.1 Acidobacteriota bacterium
ATGATGACTTACGAATTGCTGCGCTCGTCGGGAACGCCGGCGTTCAAGGAGTTGCTGCCGTACTTGAAGGGATAGCAGAGCGCTCCCCTTCTTGAATTAGGGGACGTATCACGCTTCCTTCTGTTTCACCCGCACCACGATAATCTTCGAGAAGCCTTCCTCAAAAGTCGGGGCCTTCAGCTTGGCGGCCATCTTGCGCATGATGTCCTCTGCGACCACCCGTTCCCGCTTCTGGTTCCTTTCCAGACACACTTCCACCGGGACGTCGAAATACAGTCCCTGCACGTCGTAGCCGTAATCCTTCGCCAGCTTAATCCAGCTATGCCGATCATGGGGCGTGAGGTTGGTTGCGTCCACGTAGTTCACGGGACGCCGCGCCACCAGCCGTGCCTTCAACATCGACCGCAGGTTGGAGAAGACCAGATCCTGGAAACGCTGCTCCTGGGCATCGTCAAACAACAATTCGCGCAACAGATCGCTCGACAGCGGACGAATGTTATGCCGCTTAAACCATGAACTCTTACCTGAACCAGGAAGCCCTATCGCCAACACCACCATGCCCTTACTCGGCTGCGCGTGAGCGGCAGGAACGTGGCCCACCGGCACGGCGGTCGCCGGCTCCGCAGAAGAAGCCACGGCAGTTGCCGGATGCACAGCAGCATCACCAGTCTTGGGACGAGCACCACGGCCACGGCCTCCACGGCCACGACGGCGGCGCGACGGCCGAACTTCGCCGCGACCTTCTGCACGACCTTCTCGCGCAGGCGCAGCGGCCTGCGGCTCGGCCTCGTTCCCCGGCTCGGGCTTCGGTTCTCGCTCCGCCCTCGATACCGGTGCGGGCGCTTCGGGCGCGGCTTCTGAAGCCTCAAAATATTTGGGTTGCAAGGGGACAGGCGCATTCGCTTGTTCCTTCGGAGCAGCGCTATCACCCTTTTTGCGGCGCCCTAAGCGCTCGCTCATCCATTTACGCATATAGCGCTTGTAGCATACCGGCGTATCGCCCCGCAATCTCCGGACCGTGGCGGCTCGGATACCTTGCTCGACCGATTTGCCCCTTTCGCCCCGCCGCTCACCGCATCACGCCAGTTACAATGTGGGGATATATGAATCCCCCACATCCACCAAGCACGCCAACGCCCGTGGCCTCTGGGCAACTCCCGGCCGTGCCGCTCACTCTTGAAGGTTACGCCTCGCTTCACCAGATGATGCGTTTCCGCCGCACCGCCTGGCGCGCCCTGACCGAATCCGACCGCCGCCAGATCGCTGAAGAAGCGTCCCAACTGCTGGTCCAAATGGAATCCCGCACCAACGGCCAATCCGCCCTGTTCTCGCTCCTCGGACACAAGGGCGACCTGATGTTCATCCATTTCCGTGAACGCTTTGACGACCTCAATCAGGCCGAACTCGATCTGGCCAACCTGCGTCTCAGCGACTTTATGGAGCCGGCGTCCTCGTATCTATCCGTCATCGAACTCGGCCTCTACGAATCGACACTGAAGACCTACCGCGCCCTCGCCGACCGCGGTGTCGAACCGCATTCCGAGGAATGGAAGAAATCGATCCAGGAAACCATCGCGCGACAGAAGGAAGCGATGAAGCCGCGCTTGTTTCCATCCATCCCGCCGAACCGCTATGCCTGTTTTTATCCGATGGATCGAAAGCGTGGCGAAGACAAAAACTGGTACAGCCTGCCCATGGAAGAACGCCAGCGGCAGATGAACGAACACGGACTGGTAGGCCGTCGCTACGCCGGAGAAGTGAAGCAGATCATCACCGGATCAATTGGCTTCGACGATTGGGAGTGGGGCGTCGACCTGTTTGCCGACGATCCTCTCGTGTTCAAGAAACTGATCTACGAAATGCGCTTCGATCACGTCAGCGCCGTCTACGCCCTCTTTGGCAGTTTCTACGTAGGATTACGATGCCCCGCCAATCTCCTGCACCCGTTGCTGGAAGGCCAGTTGCCGAAGCATGCGGATGTGATTCTCTGAAGAAATTTCCTGTAGAGACGAGGCTTGCTTCGTCTCCTGCGCAAAGGGCGACGCGGCAAGTCGCGTCTCTACCCAGGATTCAGTTCCACCTCGTTACTTTGGTGGACCATTCTGGGCCTTCCGGCGTTTGACGTTGCCTTTGGCGAGTCTTTACACTCAAGCTTAGGGATCAGAGAGCCGAGCGGCGCTGGTACGACTCTGCCGGCTTTCTCCCGATGGTCCCGGATCCGTTGGAAAGGCAATTGTGAGCCCCACAGAAATTAAAGAGAGCACCACCAAGCGCGAACTCGAGATCGAGATTCCGGCGCAGGAAGTAACCCGCCAGACCGAAGTGCTGATTCAGAAATATCAGAAGGTGGCGCGTCTGCCAGGTTTCCGTGTCGGCCATGTGCCGCCATCGATCATCAAGCAGCGTTTTTCCGAAGAGATCAAGACGGATGTCGTCGAGGCTCTGATCCCGCGCTATTTCCGGCAGGAGACGGAGCGACTGGGCATGCATCCCGTTTCGCAGCCCCGCGTGACCGATCTGCACGTGCATGACGGAGAGCCGCTGCGTTTCAAGGCGGCGTTCGAAGTTTTGCCGGACGTCAAAGCGGAAGGCTACAAGGACCTGCGCGCCGATAAGGCTGAGATCACCGTCACCGACGACGATGTCGAGCAGGCGCTCGCCGATCTGCGGGAGCGAGCTGCCAGCTTCAATCCGGTCGAAGGCCGGGCGCTGGCCGAAGGTGATTTTGCCCAGGTCTCGCTCGACGGCACACCCAAATCCGAAGCTGGACAGCCCGTCCACATGGATGAGGTTCTGGTGGAAATCGGCGGCAAGAATACGATGCCCGAGTTCACCGAGCACCTGACCGGCGCGAACGTCGGCGACGAGCGCACTTTCGACGTGAAGTATCCGGATGATGCGCAGGATCAGCGACTGGCCGGCCAGATCCTCAGCTATACCGTGAAGGTGCAGGCCGTCAAGAATAAGGTTCTTCCCGAACTGAATGAGGAGTTTGTGAAACAGCTGGGCGAGTTTTCGACTGTCGATGACGTACGCAAGCGCATTCGGGAACAAATCGAATCCGACCGGACCCATCAGGCGGAACACTCCGCCAAAGACAAACTGGTTGCCGAGCTGGTCCGGCGCAATGAATTCGAAGTGCCCGATTCTCTGATCGAACGGCAGATCGATATTCGACTGGAGCGCGGGTTGCGTGCTCTGGCGGCACAGGGTCTCACGGCCGAACAGATGAAGAAAATGGATTTTCAGCGCTTGCGCGCGGGACAACGCGACCAGGCGATTCAGGACCTGAAGGCTTCCCTGCTGCTCGAAAAAGTGGCCGATGAAGAAAAGGTCGATGTGAGCGATGAGGAGATGGATCACGAAGTGGAAGCGCTGGCACAACAATCAAAACAGACGGTGGAAGCGGTGCGCGCACGTTTGACACGTGATGGTGGCCTCGATAGAATCCGGACCAGAATCCGCAACGAGAAAACCATCGATTTGTTGTATCGCCAGTCCGCCTGAGACGGACATTTTTGGATCCTCCCCTTGGAATGCAACCCACCGATTCGCGGGGTGGAGTGTGGCAGAGTGAACTTGAGCGCGAACGAAAACCAGAACGAGAACAAGAACGAGGAGCGACTGATGCTGGTACCTATGGTGATCGAGTCCACCGGGCGAGGCGAGCGCGCCTATGATATTTATTCCCGGCTGCTGCGCGACAACATCATTTTTATAGGCACGCCAATTGACGACACCATCGCCAACCTGGTGATCGCGCAGATGCTGTTCCTGGCGCAGGAAGATCCGGAGAAGGACATCCAGTTGTACGTCAACTCGCCGGGCGGATCGATCACTGCGGGCATGGCCATTTACGACACCATGCAATACGTGAAGAACAACGTGACCACGATTTGCATCGGACAGGCGGCTTCCATGGCGGCGCTGCTGCTTTCGGCGGGCGAGCCGAAGAAACGTTTGGCCCTGCCCAATTCGCGCATCCTCATCCACCAACCTTCGATGGGTGGACTTTCCGGCCAGGCGACCGATATTGATATACATGCGCGTGAAATTCTGCGCATGCGGGAGATTACTAATCAGTTACTGGCCAAACACAGCGGTCAAAAACTCGATAAGGTAGAAAAGGACGTGGAGCGCGACTTCATCATGAACGCGCAACAGGCAAAGGAATACGGAATCATCGACGATATCATCTACAAGACCAAGTGAAGGTATGATCGGCTTTCCGCGCCGGTCGATTCCTTCGAAGTCCTGGCGACGTGGGATCCACCAGCCCTGGAGCGGTGGAAAGATTAAGGAGTAGGGCCGAGTGAAAAACAGAACGGGTTCCGAGGAGATGCTGCGCTGTTCGTTCTGCCATAAATCGCAGGACGCCGTCGCCAAATTAATTTCCTCGCCCAGTGACTATCCCCGGGCGTATATCTGCGATGAGTGCGTCGCGGTCTGCAACTCCATCCTCGAAGATGACCGGACCACAACTCCTGCAACCGCCGTTCCCAATCAGCTTCCCAAACCGCTGGAAGTGAAGACCTTCCTCGACGAGTACGTGATCGGACAGGAACAGACCAAGAAGAAACTCGCGGTCGCGGTCTACAACCACTACAAACGCATCTACATGAATCGCCAGCGCACCAATGATGGCGTGGAGCTGGCGAAGTCGAACATTTTGCTGATTGGCCCGACCGGCACTGGCAAAACGCTGATGGCCCAGACGCTGGCTCGCATGCTCGACGTTCCGTTCGCCATCGTCGACGCGACCACCCTCACCGAAGCTGGCTACGTCGGCGAAGACGTTGAGAATATTATTCTGAAGCTCTTGCAGGCCGCCGAAGGCGACGTGAGTCGAACCCAGACCGGCATCATCTATATAGATGAGATTGATAAGATCGGCCGCAAGGACGAAAACCCGTCCATCACGCGCGATGTTTCCGGCGAAGGCGTACAGCAGGCACTGCTGAAGATTCTGGAAGGGACCATCGCTAATGTTCCTCCGCAGGGCGGCCGCAAGCATCCGCACCAGGAATTCACGCCGGTGGATACGACGAACATCCTGTTCATCTGCGGCGGCGCCTTTGTGGGCCTGGAAAAGATGATCGGGCGGCGCATGGGAAGGAAAGCGCTAGGTTTCCGTTCCGGCGCGGAGTCGGATAAAGAGAAAGATCAGATCGGGGTCCCCTCCAAGCGCAACTTTGAGCTGGTTTCAGAAGTGCAACCGGAAGACCTGATCAAGTTCGGGCTGATTCCGGAATTTGTGGGACGCCTGCCCGTGGTCGGAGTCTTGCAGGACTTGGACGAAGATGCGCTGGTGGAAATCCTGACTCGACCCAAGAACGCCATTGTCAAGCAGTACCAACGACTGTTCGAATTCGAAAACGTGCGCTTGAAGTTCAGTGAAGACGCGCTTCGCGCCATCGCCCGCCAGGCCATGGCCCGCAAAGTCGGGGCCCGCGGACTGCGCATGATTTTAGAAGAACTGATGCTGGAACTGATGTATAGTCTGCCGAGTCAGAAGAAAGTCAAGGAATTCGAAGTTACGCGGGAAATGGTGGAAAAGCGGGAAGTCTCGCTCGCAGTAATTGAGAAGGCAGCCAGCTAAAGTAAGTAGCGGCGTCGGCGTTACACTCTGCAAACGGGAGATTAGTTTGTCGAACCCAAAAGAAAAGTTCGAGAGCAAGAAATTACCCATGATGCCCATCCGGGACGTGGTCATCTTCCCTTACATGATGACGCCGTTCGTGGTGGGCCGGGAGTCCAGCGTGCGCGCGCTGGAAGAAGCTCTCGCCGCCGATAAGAAGATATTCCTCGCCACCCAGCACGACGCCAGCATCGACGAACCCAAGGCCGGAGACATTTTCCAGGTGGGCACGATCGTCAACATCGTGCAGAGTCTCAAGCTACCAGACGGCAACATCAAGGTGCTGGTGGAAGGCATTGAACGCGGCAAGATTTTGCAGATCGTCGACACCGAAGGCTTTATGCAAGCCACGGTGCGCGTCGCTCGCTACGCCACCGAGACCAATGCCCAGATTGAAGCAGGCATGCAGCGCGTCACGGTGCTGTTCGAACAATACGTAAAGCTGTGTCAGTCCTTGAATTACGAGACGATGATCGCGGCTGTGCGCATGGAAGATCCCGCCAAGCTGACGGACACCATCTCCGCGAACCTGCAACTCTCGATCGAAGAGAAACAGGCGCTGCTGGAGATTTTCGACCCTGCTGAGCGCTTGAGCCGCATCGGCGATGTGCTCGACGTGGAAATCGAAAAGCTCAACATGGATCGCACCATCCAGTCGCGCGTGAAGCGGCAGATGGAAAAAGCACAGAAAGAGTACTATCTCAACGAGAAGATCAAGGCCATCCAAAAAGAATTGGGCCGCGGCGAGAAGAGCGAGTTCGACGAACTGAAGAAGAAGATCGAAGCCGCCGGCATGTCGAAAGATGTCCGCGACAAAGCGCTCCAGGAATTGAAGAAGCTGGAAGCCATGCCGCCGATGTCGGCCGAGTCCACGGTTTCAAGAAACTATCTGGACTGGCTGCTGGCAGTGCCGTGGAAGAAGCGCTCCAAGGAAATCCGCAACATTTCCCGCGCCGAAAAAATTCTGAACGAAGATCACTATGGGCTGGAGAAAATCAAGGAGCGCATTCTTGAATTCCTAGCCGTGCGCCAGCTGGTCAAAAATCCCAAGGGATCGATTCTCTGTTTTGTCGGGCCTCCGGGCGTGGGCAAAACCTCGCTGGGCATGTCGATCGCCAAGGCAACCGGCCGTAAGTTCGTCCGGATGTCGCTGGGCGGAGTGCGCGACGAGGCTGAAATCCGCGGCCATCGCCGCACCTACATCGGCGCACTCCCCGGTCAGATCATTCAGATGATGAAGAAGGCTGGCACCAAGAATCCGGTCTTCATGCTCGATGAAGTCGACAAGATGTCCATGGACTTCCGCGGCGATCCATCGGCGGCGCTGCTTGAAGTGCTCGATCCCGAACAGAATTTCATGTTCGTCGATCATTACCTCGACGTGGAGTACGACCTCTCGCAGGTATTTTTCATTGCCACCGCGAACGTGATGCATACCATCCCGCCCGCCCTGCAGGACCGCATGGAAGTGTTGCGTCTGCACGGCTACACCGAGCAGGAAAAAGTCGAAATCGCCAAACAGTTCCTGGTAAGAAAGCAGATGGAGCAAGCCGGCCTGACCGGCAAGAACGTCCAGTTCGCCGACGAAGCGATCCAGGACATCATTCGCTCCTACACGCGCGAAGCTGGCGTACGCAATCTGGAACGCGAAATTGGCAACGTCTGCCGCAAGATTGCCCGCAAAGTTGTGAAGGAAGGCGCGGGATACTCCAGTACGCTCACCGGCGAGAACGTCAACGACTTCCTCGGCGTACTGAAATTCCGCGACACCCTGGCGCACGAGAAGAGCGAAATCGGCCTGGTCACAGGCCTGGCCTGGACCGAAGTCGGCGGCTCCATCCTGAGCACCGAAACCACCGTCGTGGACGGCAAAGGCAAACTGACCCTCACCGGCAAACTCGGCGACGTAATGCAGGAATCCGCGCAGGCTGCGATGTCCTACATCCGGTCACGGGCAGTCCGACTGGGCTTGCCACGCGATTTCTACCGCAACATCGACGTCCACATCCACGTACCCGAAGGCGCGATTCCGAAAGACGGCCCCTCGGCGGGCATCACCATCGCCACCGCGATAGCCAGCGCCCTCAGCCGCATTCCTGTCCGCCGCGATCTCGCCATGACCGGGGAGATCACGTTGCGCGGAAAAGTTCTGCCCATCGGCGGGCTGAAAGAAAAACTCCTGGCAGCACATCGTGCGGGATTGTTCGAAGTCATCCTGCCCAAGGAAAACGAGAAAGACGTAGCCGAGGTCCCGGAGAACTTGCGCACCGCAATGAAACTGCATTTCGTCGAAAACATGGACCAGGTACTGGCGCTCGCGCTCGAACGCCCGCTGCCCCAAATCCCGGACGAGAGCGAGACGATTGCTTCGATCACTCCGCCGCCAGCGGCCGGGGATATTCCTACTGCAAGGCAGTAGGTCGATCCTTCCTTGAATTGCTGCCGCGAATCGCTGTCCCGAATCGCAGTAGCGTGGGTTTGGGAATCGCTCTAGCGTGTGACCAAGAACGGGAAGGGCACGGCTTCAGCCGCGCCGTAAAGCACCGGATTGAATCGGCTTCAGCCGCCGAGGTTCGTTTTCCAGGCCCCGCAGTCTTGCTCAGTCCGCGCGAATAAACGATTGCGTTTGGGCCTTACCTTCTTCCTCCGCAGGGCGCCGTTTGACCGCTCATCCTTCTCAACTTGCCCATTCCCGCCCCGAACTGGCAAGATGCTAACTACAATCCCACATGCGCATACTCTCCCGATTCCTGCTCTCGGCTTCTGACGCCGCTCACTTCCCTCCTCCGTTGCTGCCGGAGGTCGCGTTTCTCGGTCGATCGAATGTGGGGAAGTCGAGTGTCATTAATGCGCTTCTGGGGACCAAGCTGGCGCGCACCAGCAACACTCCTGGACGTACCCGCAGCATCAACTTCTTCGAAGTCCGCCGCGCTGGCCAGCCCAGGCCGGAGATGCTGTTCACCGATCTCCCCGGATACGGTTATGCCAAGGTGTCCCGTGAAATCTCGCAGGACTGGGCACGGTTCGTGGACCCGTATCTGCACCAGCGCTCTACCCTCGTGCTGTGCTTCGCGCTGGTCGATGCGAATGTTCCTCCGCAGGACTCGGACGGTCAGCTCGTCGAGTTCCTGAAGACGGCCCGACGCCCGCATGTCATCGTCGCCACCAAATGTGACCGGCTTTCCGGCAATGAACTCCCGCGCGCCCTGAAAACGCTGAGGGAGAAATATGCGGGAACGACCATTCTTTCCTTCTCGGCGAAGACCGGCGCAGGCAAAGAAGATCTCTGGGGCGTGATCCGGGAATCGCTGGCCAAGGGCGCAGCGGTCTAAAGTTCCTCCTCGAACTGCCGATCAGAACAACGGAGAACATTGTCTGGGAGGCAGTTCACACGTGGACCCCAACATTTCTGCGGAACAACCGGGATTAACATCGGACCCTGGGGAAACCGACAACAGCGTCAACTATCTTCGACGCCTGAAGGCGCAGACTGAAGCGGACACCTCCTCTGGTGCGGCCGCTCGTGCGGGCACCCAAGCCCAGGTGCAGGACGACCCCTCCAGCGGAAAAAATCGCCGCCGCAGTCCGCGTTATCATTGTGCCGGCAGCGCAGAGTTAACCCAGGAAGGCAGTCACGTCCGCATGTGGGGGACTCTGACCGACATCAGCTTGCGCGGATGCTATGTCGAGATGAGCACCACGTTTCCGGCCGACACGAAGATCGACCTGGTTCTGGATGCCGTGGGAATTCGGTTTCGCGCCCGGGGCATCGTTCGAATCTCGTACCCATTTCTGGGTATGGGAATCCTGCTGACGGAAATCGCGCCCGAGCAAGGAGCGCTTCTGGATCAACTGCTCGCCACCCTGGCCCAGGCCACCACGGTTGCCAATCCCCTGACAGTCCGGGAAAAGAGCGCTGCCGACATGATCGCTGCCGCGGAACCAATGATGTTGCTCAAGGAACTCGGGCGTTTCTTTGACAGGAAGGCGATTCTCTCCCGCGAGGAATTTTCCCAGATCGCCGAACGTTGCCGGCGGACCTGAAGCTGCCAAAATCGACCCGTTCCTTCCGTAACAATAATGAGTCCGCAGTCGGTACGCCCTCCGCAATTCATCCGCTATGATAAAAGCATATGGCTAAATATCTTGTGACCGGCGCCGCCGGCTTCATTGGATCTTCCCTGGTGCGCGCGCTTTTGGATCGCGGCGACGAAGTACGGGGTATCGACAACCTTTCCACCGGCAGGCGCGAAAATCTAAGTGACGTCATGAAGCGAATCGACTTCCGCCAGGTGGACATCCTCGACCTCGACGCCACACGCGAGGCCTGCGACGGCATGGACTACGTATTCCATGAGGCGGCCATCCCGTCGGTCCCAAAGTCAGTGCTCGACCCGCTGGGCAGCAACCGCACCAACGTTGACGGCACGGTCAACGTGCTGGTCGCGGCGCGCGATGCCAAAGTGAAACGCGTAGTCTATGCCGCTTCCTCGTCTGCCTATGGAGATACTCCGACGCTCCCCAAACACGAAGCGATGAATCCGAATCCGATTTCGCCGTACGCGGTCGCCAAGCTGACCGGCGAGTACTACATGATTTCGTTTTTCCGTTGTTACGGACTGGAGACGGTGAGCCTGCGCTACTTCAATATTTTTGGGCCGCGTCAGGATCCGTCATCTCCCTACTCGGGCGTGTTGGCAAAGTTTAGTCTGCAGATGCTGCGCGGCGAGCAGCCCACAGTCTTTGGCGATGGCGAACAGAGCCGCGACTTCAACTACATCGACAACGCCGTCTCCGCCAACCTGCTGGCCTGCTCGGCTCCGGCAGCGCAATGCGCGGGACGAGTCTTCAACGTCGCAACCGGAAGGCGCGCCACTCTGAATGAGACTTTCGAACTACTGAAACCCCTGACCGGCTACACCGGAACGCTGAAGTACGGTGGGGAACGCGGTGGCGATATCAAACACTCGCTCGCCGACATCACGCAGGCACAGCAGAATCTAGGATACAAACCGCTGGTGAGTTTCGAGGAAGGTCTGCGCAGGACGGTGGAGTGGTATCGCAGCGAAGCCCGCGCCGCGGGAGCGTAAAAATCGCTTACGACGCCGGTCGTTGTTCTTCCGGGACAACCGGTGGCTCGACCAAAGGGGCGGCTCGACGTGAGGTTTCCCACGCCATCAGGTCGTTGAGATTGTTATGGAAGGGTCCGTACGCCCGGAAGTTTTTCTCGTCGAACAACCTTTTGACGCCGCAGCCCAGGCAGACCTGGTAGGACTGCCCTTCGGCACGCACCGGCCAACTCATCCGGCGATGCCAGCAGCCGCGCAGCAACAACAACGCGGCCCCAGCCAGACCCGTCGCCACCGCACCGGCGGGCCACAACCAACTGGATCGCTTCGATCTTTCGGGCTTTTCCTGCAGTCTTTCCTGCTCTTGAACGTCGGCCACGGAACCTTCTTCCTGATCAAAGCATAAGACGAAAAGAACGCCAGAGCAACTACCGATGCCCAAAGGTGCTGCCTGGTACCCCTGTACCATCGGACATTGCAGTATGTGCCATAGGAACATTACTCTTAGAACTAGAGTGCGTAGGCCGGCGCTGGGAAGAACCACGGACAACAAGGAGTCCGATGGACTGCCCGTCGCCCTCGATTACCATTACTGAGTAGTACACGCTCTCCGCGACCCTGGCATGAGTGCAAATCCAACCCGCGTTGATTGGGAAGCGCCGTCGACCGCCGAACCGGGCTTCCCGCTGCAAGCGGGGAATCGTGTGCTCGAATCCCTGACGCGACAGGAATCGTTGGGGGCGCTGCTTGCTTTCTCCGATCTTCACGAGCGAATTCGCAACCGCCGCGCCGAAGGCACCGCCTCGGCCTCCGATTTGGAGTTGTTTCAGACTGAAGGTTTCGTCCTCGACGAAGTGCTGCAATTGATCTGCGATCGGGCTCTGGCGATCACGCAGGCCGACGCCATCCTGATTGCGTTGGAAGAAGGATCGCAACTGATTTGCCGCGCCGCCGCTGGAACGCTTATCGGGGATCGCGGTACCCACCTGCCGTGCGAATCCGAGTTCCTGCAGGACGGCCTGGATTCAGGGCGCCTCATGCGTTGCGACGATTGCGACGTGGACGCCCGCGTCGACCTTGACCTCTCTCGCCAGATCGGAGCCCGTACCACCGTTCTGGTTCCGTTGCGCGGCCAACGCGCGCGCCTGGGCGTGCTGCAGGCGTTCTCGATGGTTCCGTACGCCTTCAACGACGATGACGTTCGCTGCTTCGATCTGTTCGGCGAGCTGGTCCTCTCCGCTCTCAAGCCCGAGGATCAGGATCGGCGACTGAATTGGCTTTCGAACGTGCTGGATGAAGTGCTGGACGCCAAGGCAGCGGTCGCCCCGCCGGAAGCCGTCAGTCCGGTCGAGAGCAAGATTCCATTTCTCGCGCCTGCATCTGACCATCGCGCGAATGAACTTTCCGTTTTGGAGTCCGTGAGCGATGTGAATCCCGCGCACGCCCGCCCTGAGGCTTTCGTCCTTCCGCATTTCACGGATGACGCACCATCAACGCGCACGGAAGAATTCCCGGCGCCGGCGTTCCTGTCCAACGTCACTCCTCCACGCACGCCGAATCCAGGACTGCGCGTGGTCATGATGCTGGTGGCGGTCGCTGCTTTGTTTTCCGCCGGAGTGTGGTTTGGCATGCGGAATCGCGGCCATCAAACCGAGGAGGCTGTGAATCCTCATCCGCCTACCGTCACGCCCGCGTCGTCATCCTCACCCGCGAACACGCCGCCCATCTCTGACCACTTGATGGATCCCGTAAAGGCCGCAACGGACGCGTCGGACGTCCCGTCCTCTACTGAAAACAAGTTAGCCGTATTGCCCAAGGTCACCGGCATCCGCCACTGGTCAACTCCAATGGGCAGCACGGTCGTCATCGACATGCAGGACCAGGCGCCCTACGAAGTACATCGTTTGATGTCGCCCGAGCGCATTTACTTCGACCTGCATGACACTGCGCTCGCGCCGGAACTGGAAGGCAAGTCGATCGACGTGGGCGATGTTTCGCTGAGTCGCGTGCGCGTCGCGCAGCCAGTTTCGGGCGTGACCCGCGTTGTGCTTGACACTCGCGATGGATCGAATTTCTCGGTCAGCATGGAGTCCAATCCGAATCGGATGGTGGTGGAACTTCGCCAGAGCGACCGCGCAGTGGCCGCCAACCGGTCCACGCCAGCGCGCGACACTGCATCCGCGAAAACATTGTCGCCGTTGACCGTGAAACCGGAAGACGACCAGCTGCGCGCCAAGACCGGCAAGTTCCGCATCGCACTCGATGCCGGACACGGCGGTTGGGATCTGGGCACGGTAGGCCGCCAGGGATTACTGGAAAAAGACCTGGTCCTCGATGTGACGCGACGCCTGGGTAAGCTGTTGCAGGCGCGCCTGGGATCGGAAGTTATTTTTACCCGCGCCACCGACGATTACCTGTCCCTCGATGAGCGGGCGAACGTCGCCAATCAATCGCAGGCCGACCTGTTCGTCTCGGTCCACGCGAACTACAGCAGCTCCGCATCGGCGCGCGGCGTGGAAACTTACTACACGAATTCGTTTGCGCCCCCGGGGTCGCGGGAAATTGAAAAGAAGGAAAGTGGGACCGTTCCGCAACTGACTCCGGTCGCGCTGTCCGCCGGAGAATTGCACGAAAAGATTGACGAGTCGCGACGCCTTGCTGCCAGCATCCAGAAATCACTCTACGCGACTCTGGCCGCCAACAGCCCGGGCATTCGCGATCGCGGCGTCAAGGACTCCCAATTCCTCGTTCTGACGGGCACCACCATGCCATCGATTCTCACGGAAATTTCTTTCGTCAGCAGCCCCGCCGACGAGCGCAACCTGCAAAGCGAAACCTACCGCCAGCAGATCGCAGAAGCTCTCTATAAAGGCATCGCGCGTTACGAAGCGGCGGCGCACCACGTGAAGATGGCGGATGCGCGACAGAGTACGGCGCGGCGATAAGACAAGAACGAAGCGAGAGCTACAACCGACTACGAGCCGGCGACCTCATACTCACTCTGGACCAAGCCGCTGGGATAGT
>JAYTFO010000117.1:0-6160 GCA_043734305.1 Acidobacteriota bacterium
TTCTTGGCGGAGGACGCATCACGAGCGCACTGATCGCGGGATTGCGGCTCGCGGACTACAAACGCCCCATCGTCGTGCATGACCGGCATGCCAACAAACTGCAACAACTCCAGCGGGAGTACAACGTAATTGTCGAAGCGAATCTGCAGCGGGCCGTGGAATCGGCGCGCCTGTTGATCATTGCGGTGCGTCCGGATTCCGTGCGCGACTTGTTGAAAGAAATTGGAGCCTGCCGAATTCGCCGTCGTTTGACGGCGATGAGCCTGGCCGCTGGTATTCCTATATCCACACTCCAGGACGGGCTGGGATTGCCGGTGCGATGGGTGCGGGCCATGCCTAGCCCCGTTTCCCGCAGCTGCCAGGGACTAACCGCGCTGACCTTTGGCCGCGGACTGCTCCCTACGGAGCGTACGCAAGTCCGAAATCTATTTGCGTTGGTCGGAGCGGTAGTGGAAATTCCCGAGCAGCGCTTCGACGCCTTCACCGTGACCTACTCCAGCAGCCACGGCTATCACGCGCTTGCGCATCTCGTGCGAGCGGCGGAAGCCATTGGACTCGATCGCAAAACCGCCCGACTGGCCGCCGCGCACGCGCTGGCGGACGGAATTGCCGCCTGGCGCGCGGGCAATCTATCTCTGGAGAAACTGTTGCAGGAAGCGGCCACTCCCGGCGGGATCGCGGCCGCCGTCATGGCGTCGCTCGACGACGCAGGATATCCAACCATCATGGCAAAGGGGATCGCTGCCGGGATCAGGCAGGCTCGGAAGAATGCCGGCAGGAACAGGGCCACTAGGAAAACTCCCAGTTGATTCGTCAACTTCTTCGATACAATGGTTGTGTCTTCATTCAGACTGACTTCGAAGGCACCACCTCGACGCGTGAAAACAGGGAGAGTAAATGAATTGTAACCAACACTCCGTCCATCGCACTGCGCGACCAATGGGTCTTCTCTCCCTGGTCGTTTTGCTGGCTTTCACTTCGGCCCTTTTTGCCCAGCAACCCGCCAGCGGGCAAAAACCAGATTCTTCTTTGCCCGATGCCCCAAGTTCAACCAAGGCAAACGACTCCAGCGTCGTTGGCTACGCGACCAACGGATCGTTCTTCTTTCCCGCCATCGCCACCTCCCCGGGCCCTCTCTCCACTGGGCAGAAGTTCAAACTATTCGTGAATGAGAGTATTTCACCGCCTTACATTCTCGTCGCCGCCTTGGGCGCCGGAATCAACCAGGCGAGAGACGTTCCGGAGGGCTACGGCCAGGGCGCGGAAGGATATGGCAAGCGCTTCGGTGCCAACATGGCAAGAGCCTCCTCCCAGAGTTTCTTTGGGACTTTTCTATTCGCCTCTGTGCTCCATCAAGATCCCCGCTTCTTCCCCCAGACCAAACCTAATTTCTGGGGCAGCGTGAAATATTCAGCCCAGCGGGTCATCATCACGCGCAACGATTCGGGCAACGACGTGTTTAATGCCTCCGGCCTTTTGGGCCCCCTGGCTGCGGAAACGCTTGCAAATACCTATCTCCCCGTCGAGGAACAAACCGGCGCAAAGACGCTCGCGCGTTTCGGAGCAGATCTGGGCTGGAAACTAGGCGGAAATATGTTCAAGAACTACTGGCCAACGCTTTTTCACCAGATGGGTCTGCATCGTTTGAAAGTGATTCCAGCTCCCGCCCACCCGTAAAGTCAGGCGAACTCACGGAACCCTGTCGCAGGCTGAGCGAAAACTCACCGGACAGGGTTTTTTTTGCTGCCTCGCTGCTGGGTTGCACTTGCTTTTGGGTGGCGCAGCGGTTTACCGCTGCGATCAAGGCTCCGTTCTTGAGTTCTGCTTTAGCCGCTGGGGTCGCACGGTTTGCTCGAAAACATTTTCTTCTTCAGTCGCTGAGGCCAACCTGCCGATCTGGATTAATTTCAACTTCTCCGCTTAACCCATGAACGCATGAAAGATCTTGATCGCCAGAACCTCGATCGGGATCACCGTGAACAGAAGGGCATGATCGGCAGCAGGAAAAACACGACGACGTAGATCGCCTCCATATTGCTGAACGGTGAGCGACCGAGCTGCCGCGTCTTGGAGCGCGTTGACACGAACCAACCGTCATCTCTAGACTGGCCGCTGGCAGAAATACTTGCGTATCTAAAACGCGAGTCTTCGAATGGAGGAAGTTCGATGAATCGATTGTCATTGCTTGCGGTGGTTGCACTCCTGTCGCTGGGTCTTGCTTGTGCAAAGAAGCCCGATCAAACAGCATCTTCTGACCAAAGCAGCCAGCCCAACGCTGCCGCAGACCAGGCCGCAGCGCCCGCCGCGGAACCGCAGCAGATGGCGCCTCCGGCTGAGGCTCCGAAACCAGAGCCACCCAAGCCGGTCGTAATCCCCGCTGGCACAGTCCTGACGGTCCGTTTGGGCAACGCGGTTGGATCGAAGAGCAGCCAAACCGGCGATCCGTTCAGCGCTACCCTCGCCCAATCGGTAACGGTCGGCGGCAAGACCGCGATCGCCGCCGGCGCCAGCGCCGCCGGGACAGTGACGGAAGCGAAGGCCAAAGGAAAAGTCAAAGGGGAAGCCCGCCTCTCACTCAAACTCACAAAAATTACCGTGAAGGGCCGCTCCTACCTCATTAACACCACCCCGGTCTCGACCACTGAAAAAGGCAAGGGCAAACGAAGCGCTGGAATGATGGGCGGTGGAGCAGCAGGAGGGGCGCTGATTGGCGGTCTGGCGGGCGGTGGCAAAGGCGCTGGAATTGGAGCCTTAGTCGGCCTGGGCGCGGGTGCGGTGGGAGCTACAATGACTGGAAATGGCCAAATTGAAATCCCTGCCGAGTCGGCTTTGAGCTTCAAATTGGTGGAGTCTCTGGAACTGAAGCCGTAACTTAATGATTGGAAAGCTGGGCAGAATTTAGCCGGCGCCTAGTGAGCGTGCTCTTTTGGGTGGCGCAGCGGTTCACCGCTGCGAGAAGGGCTGTGTTTTAAGTCCCGGCTTCAGCCGCCTGAGGGCACGCCGCAGACTCACCTCCCCAGGTATTACAATGGACCGCGCGAATAAGCGTGCCCACCCGTGATCACTGATTGCCACATCCACATTCAGCCGTTGGAGCTGTTCAAGCCGTCCGCGCTGGCGCTGATGAAGAAGAAGCGCCCGAACTATGACGATATCGTCGAGTACTGCGCTTCTCCGAGATCCTTTCTCAAATATCTCGACGAGGCCGGCATCGACCGCGCCGTTTTAATCAACTATGTCGCGCCCGAAGTGATCGGCTTCACGCCCGCCGTCAATCAGTTCATCGCCGACTACACGAAAGAAAACCCTCGACGCCTGATTTCCTGCGGCGGCCTGCATCCGCGCCACAGCACCAACATCCTCGCCGATGTCGAACAGATTCTCCGCCTCGGCATTCGCATGATCAAGATCCATCCGCCCCATCAACTCTTGTATCCCAACGACTACCTGAACGGAGTCAGTGAACTGGAAATCATCTACCGAGCCGCGGAAGCGAATGGCATCCCGGTAATGTTTCACACCGGTACGTCCATTTTCGAAGGCGCGCGCAACCGCTACGGCGATCCCATCTACATCGACGACGTGGCCGTCGATTTCCCCAAGATGAAAATCCTGCTCGCCCACGGCGGACGCCCGCTCTGGATGGATACTGCCTTCTTCCTGTTACGCCGCCATCCGAATGTGTTTCTCGATATCAGCGGCATCCCGCCGAAAACTCTTCTCACTTATTTCCCCCGTCTGCAGGAGATCGCCGGCAAAACGCTGTTCGGGACGGACTGGCCCGGCCCCGGAGTCCCCGAGATCAAAACAAATCTGGACGACTTCCGCGCGCTACCGCTGCCTGAAGACATCAAGCAACAGATCTTGTCGAGGACTGCGCTCAGCATCTGGCCGGAGTGAACGGGCTGCCCCGACGCTCCGGTCTTCGGGAAGGGCACGACTTCAGTCGTGCCGCAAAGAACCAATTGGGCGCGGCTTCGAGCCGCTGAGGTCGGCTCTCTCCGCGGACACCTTACAGCTAGACCTCGGGGGCTAAAGCCCTTTCAAGATGGGCGGTTACGGCACGACTGAAGTCGTGCCCTTCCCAGGACCTGCCCGTCGCAATTGCTTTCCCGCAGCCTCTGAATGCTCAAGGGATTGGTTCCAGCAGAAGAGAATTTGGCTGCCCCCCAGGGATTCGAACCCCGATAACCTGCTCCAGAGGCAGGTGTCCTAGCCGTTGAACGAGGGGGCAGCAGTGCCGTGATACCAAAGGGGTTTGCGAACAGTTCCCCGAAGGTCATTGTAAGGGCAGGTGACCTATGGTTCAAGGCCACAAAGAAAAAGCCCCCAATCCGCATGTTCACCCTCAGACTGGCGGTATACTCCGGGCCAACTCGGTGGAGAGTGATATGAAATACGTAGAGACGCTGCTCGGTATCATCGCTGTCTTACTGCTGCTGATTTCGGTGAAGGTCGATGACATCGCGAAACGTCTGAAAGAACGGTTTCCGACACAGAAGGAAGTAGAGAGTCAAATTGACCCGTAGGACTGGCTACATCGGTTTTGGGCTAGATTTCATTCAACCGGGTGTTGGGCGGGAGTTCCTTCAATACCTTCCTCACTGTCGCCATGTTTAATTCAATCTTGTGCTGAACCTTTTTCTCCGCGTCAATGAGTTTCAAAGCCATGTCCCCGATTGGCGATGTAAAAGCCGAGTAGCCCGCTCGGGTGAGGTTAAGGGAAACTAAACCTTCGCTGAGAACATTCGACTTCTCCGGCTTGCGTGGAACAATAAAGACTTCCTTGAATATGTCTGTCGCAAATGACAGCCCGTCAATTTCGTACATCAATCCGAGCATCGCCTTCATTTTCTGAGTTTCTTTTTGTTCCTTCGTGAGACTGTGCACTTGCTTGGACAGTTCCTGTTTCTCTATCGTTATTTTTTCAGCAAATTCCTGCATAGCTTTGTGCTCCGCGACGATTGCGGGCATTCGTTCGCCCTTGAGAGCAGCGATTTCTGTTTGGTGTGCGCTGATGGCTGACTTCAAGAATTCAACCATGGCGTCCTTTTGCTCAATCGTGGCATCCTTCGCATCGACCTGATGCTTGATGAAATTGCGAATATAGAAACTCCCAACGCCCAGCCACACGAGAATCGTTATGTAGGACACCAGTGCCCATTCATTAACCGTCATAGTTCACCTTCGACCAGATGTCTGAGTATAACCCCTAGCGAACACAGAGCGAAAGCGATATTGTTCCGCATGGATGAAGGACGAAAACGCGGACGGTTTCCGGTCAAAGTCTGAGATATATCGAACCAGCGCCCGTCGCAGTTCGAACGAGAACGGTTGAAACTTTGTTCGTACCATTCAATGGTTGACTCAGAGACGTTCAAGAGGTACTTACGTTCACGGATAAACTTCTCGAAAGTATTCACTGTTCCCCTAAGCAGGTGACCTAATTTGGAGGAATGCCCGCATTTCCTAGGGATACAGCGGCACGCTGAGATAACCTGCTCCAGAGGCAGGTGTCCTAGCCGTTGAACGAGGGGGCGGCAGTTTGCGCCGGCGTCGAAGGACATCCTTGCAGGCTGCTCTGATTCTATGGAACACCAATCATCGGGTCAACACTCACCCACCCTCGCGCCTCGAAGGTCCCTTCGGAGTTACAATCGCCAGCAAGACGAGGATTTTTCCCATGGCAACCACCGGATCGATCCAGCGTGACACCGACTCGACCGAAATCGCCCGCCGCCCGCTCGAACCCGAGCAGTGCGCGCTCATCGTTGTGGACATCCAGGAAAAGCTGCTGCCGCCTATCTGGGAACGGGAGCGCCTGGTACGGAACTCGCAACTCCTGATCCGCCTGGCGGGGATTCTAAAAATTCCTGCCATCGTCAGTACTCAATACGCGAAAGGCCTCGGCAACACCGCGCCGGAGATCGATTCCCTGCTCCCCGACACCACTCCCATCGACAAAGTGATGTTCTCCTGCTTCGGCAGCGACGTATTCTGCTCGATGCTAAAGCGTCTTCCCGGACAACGAACCACCGTCCTGCTCTGCGGTATGGAGACGCACATCTGCGTGATGCAAACCGCGCTCTCCGCACTGCGCGACGGATACGTAGTCCACGTAGCGTCAGATGCGGTCAGCTCGCGAGCGGAATGGAACTGG
>JAYTFO010000118.1:0-3449 GCA_043734305.1 Acidobacteriota bacterium
CGGACATGCTGCCATCCTCCGCAGACAACGCCTGCATATTCGAACCGTCGAGTTTCGCGGAGAACAACCGCTCCCGCCGCGGATCGTCCTTGTTCGCGCCAAAGAAGACCGTGCCCGCTTGCTCGTCCACTCCGTTCACCTCGAGCACTTCGTAGTCGCCGCTCTCAATCTGGCGTTCGAGCTTGGCGTCCGCCGAGAGCGGGTCGCGCAGATCGAAGCTGTAAAGATAGATGTGGGTATGTCCGTCGCGCCAACTCGTCCACAAAAAGCGGTCGCCCGATTTCAAAATGCGGAAGTCGTCGTTCACGTTCACCCACGCGTCGGGGACGGACTCGGTCAGCACCTTGCGCGTCTTACCCGACCGCGTGTCGATGAAGAAAAGGTCCATCGTGTCCTGCTTGCGATTGAGAAGCTCGGCCCACGCCCAACCTTCGCGAATCCAGCCGAAGCGCGGGACGTAGGTGTCCTCGTCGTCGGTAAGCTTGATCCAGCGCGGCTTGCCGCCGCCGCTGCCGACCACGCCCAAACGCACAACCGGATTCGGGTCCCCGGCCTTGGGATATCTTTCCGCATCGACTTTGGGATGCGTCGGCATCCAATCGGTGATCGGATAGGTGGGCACGCGCGTTTCATCCATCTGAAGAAAAAGAATATCGCGCCCCTCGGGCGACCAGAAGTAGTTACTGCGCACGGCGAGTTCTTCGGCGTACACCCAATCGACTTCGCCGTTCAGGATGTTGTCTTCTTTATCGTCTTTCTTGCTTTTGTCTTTATCCCTGTCTTTGTCTTTGGTCTCGTCGCGCGTGAGCAGGGATTCACTCTCCTGGCCCGACACCGAATGCACATAGAGATTGTGCTTGCGGACGTATGCCACCCGCTTGCCGTCAGGCGAAAATTTCGGATCGTCGCTGGGATCGGAGGAAGACGTCAGCTGCACGGCAGTTCCAGTACCCAGATCGAAATACCAGAGTTGCCCTTGCGAGTCGAACAGCAAGTGCTTGGAGTCCGGCGACCAGAGATAGGCCGCGACGTGATAACGCGTGACCCGCTCCTTTTCGCGCTCATCTTTGATTTTGCTGAGAGGCGGCGACAGTTGGGTCAGCTTGCTCTCGCTGACCAGGACTTTCTTTTCGCCCGTGGCCGTATCCACGTACCAGAGTTCGCCGTGTTCGCCGGAGTCGTCGCGCTGCACGAAAGAAACTTTCGTGCCGTCCGGACTCCACTTGATCGTTTCCGGAGAACGTCCGGTGAGCCCGCCGTCCGCGAAGATCGCTTCGATGGTGAGTTGCTTGGAGGGCGCGGTGGTTTGGGTGAAGGCCGCAGGGAACAGCGCAAGAACAACCAGGAAGATAAAAAGGCGACGACGCATACGGTATCTCCGGAGAACAAAAGAGTGTAGCACTGAGGTCAGAGGGTAGAGGTCAGATTGCAGAGGTGGGCCCCCTCTAGAATTGTCATCTGAACGAAGGATGACACTTCTTTGTGGGATGACTGGACGCTAGCGCACCAGAATCGCTCGCATCTCCCCCTGTACCGGATGCTTCGCTTCATACTCCGTAATCGCCGACTCGTTCTGAAGAGTCAATCCGATATCGTCCAGGCCATTCAGCAGGCAATGTCGCGCGAACTCATCCATCGCGAAGGACGCAGAAATACTTTGCCCTTGCCCGTCTTCAACTGACAACTTTTCCAGATCAATCGACAGCCTGTAGTTCGCCGTGTCGCGCGCGCGGCGCATGATCTCCGCAACCTGTTCTTCGGGAAGAGTCACCGTAAGCAGGCCATTCTTCAGGCTGTTGTTGGCAAAGATATCCGCGAACGATGATGCGATCACAACCCGGAATCCGTAGTCCGCCAGCGCCCATACCGCATGTTCGCGAGACGACCCGCAGCCGAAATTCTTTCCCGCCACCAGGATCGTGGCCTTCGCATAACGAGGATCGTGCAAAACAAAGTCGGCCGTCTTCGTGCCGTCTCCCGCAAATCGCCAATCGTAGAAAAGAAATTCTCCAAACCCGGTACGCTCAATGCGCTTGAGAAACTGCTTGGGGATGATCTGATCGGTGTCCACATTCACGCGATCAAGCGGGACGACGAGGCCGGTGTGATGACGAAATGGTTGCATAGGGTTGTTGGTCGTTCGTCGTTGGTCGATAGTCGTTCGGTCGTTCACTCCAAGTTGGGTTGCGAACGACGAACGACTATCGACCAACGACGAACTTCCAATTCCGAATATCCGTAAAGTGTCCGGCAATCGCCGCCGCGGCCGCCATCATCGGACTCACCAGATGCGTGCGTCCACCGCGTCCCTGGCGGCCTTCAAAGTTGCGATTGCTGGTCGACGCGCAGCGTTCGCCCGGTTGCAGGATATCCGGATTCATCCCCAGGCACATCGAGCATCCTGACTCGCGCCATTCAAAACCGGCGTCCAGGAAAATTTGATGCAGCCCTTCCTGCTCGGCTGCTTGTTTGATGGCCTGCGATCCCGGCACTACCATCGCTCGCACCTTCGGATTGACGTGATGTCCCTTAGCCACGCGTGCAGCGGCACGCAGATCTTCAATTCGCGAATTCGTGCACGATCCGATGAACACGCGGTCGACAGCAATTTGGTCGATCGGCGTCCCCGGCTGCAAATCCATGTAGGCGAGTGCTTGCTCCGCTGCGCGACGGTCGCCATTTTCAGCAAAGCTGCCTAACTCAGGAACGCGCGCCGTCACTGCCACCACCATTCCTGGATTCGTTCCCCAGGTGACAAACGGCGCGAGCTGGGCGGCATCGATCTCAACCACGCGGTCGGACTTCGCCCCCGCATCGGTCGCGAGCATGCGCCACGCCGCTACCGCATCGTCCCAATCTCTTCCCTTCGGAGCAAAACGCCGCCCCTTGACGTAGGCAAACGTCGTCTCATCCGGCGCAATCATTCCCGCGCGCGCCCCGGCCTCGATGCTCATGTTGCAGAGCGTCATGCGGCTTTCCATGGAAAGTCCGCGCACCGCTTCGCCGGTGTATTCGACGACGTGCCCGGTCGCGCCCGCCGTACCCATCTGCCCGATGATGCCGAGCGCAAGATCTTTCGCCGTGACGCCTTCCGCCAACTTTCCGCTCACATCGATCTGCATCGTCTTCGGTTTTTTCTGGGGCAGGCACTGCGTCGCCAGCACGTGCTCGACTTCCGACGTCCCAATGCCGAAGGCCAGGGATCCAAATGCGCCGTGCGTCGACGTATGGCTATCGCCGCAGACGATCGTCATGCCCGGCTGCGTGATGCCCAGCTCCGGACCAATCACGTGCACGATTCCCTGGTCGGGCGAATCCATATCGAACAACGGAACGCCGAACTCGCGACAATTCTTTTGCAGCGCTTCAATCTGCTTGCCGGCGATCGGGTCCAGAATCGGCAACCCGCGCGGCGTTGTGGGGATGTTATGGTCCACGGTCGCGACCGT
>JAYTFO010000119.1:0-11122 GCA_043734305.1 Acidobacteriota bacterium
GCATCTCGGCATCGCAATGTGGGGGCGAGGACGCCCCCACGACAGATGGCAAGATGCCGACGCTACTCTTTACGGCCGCTCAAGCCGCACTTGATCCCGGAAATTTTCGCGTGTCCGAATCACCCGCGCCTTCTTCCCATCCACCAAAACTTCCGCAGGCTTGCCGCGCGTGTTGTAGTTCGATCCCAACGCTGCCCCATACGCACCCGCGTCGAGAACGGCCAGGAATTCTCCTTCGTCCACGACCGGAAGTTCTCGGGCGCGCGCGAAAAAATCTCCTGTCTCGCAGACCGGTCCGACAATGTCGGCAGTTTCCCTGTCCGTTGACGACCGCACCACCGGCACAATCTCATGGTGAGCACCGTAGAGCGAAGGCCGCAGCAGATCGTTCATGCCCGCATCGACAATGAGGAATCGCTTGCTGTTATTCGCCTTGCGATAAATGACGCGCGTCAGCAGCACTCCAGCTGCGCCCACGATCGACCGTCCCGGTTCAAGTAATAGATGAACTTTCAACCCTCGCATCGGCTTCAACACCGCGCTGGCGTAGGCTGCGATCTGCGCGGCAAAATCCTGCTGCGCGCCGTCGTATGAAATTCCTAAACCGCCGCCAGCATCCACATAGCGAATGTCGTGGCCATGGCCGCGAAGTTCACCAACCAAGTCAGCGACCCGCTCCAGAGCTTCCGCAAACGACCTGACGTCCGCGATCTGCGATCCGATGTGGACACTTACTCCGGCTACCGTCAAATACGGATGCCGTGCCGCTTCCGCATAAAGTTCTCGCGCCTCGGGAATCGGAACGCCGAACTTGTGCTGATGCAATCCAGTGGAAATGTAAGGATGCGTTCTTGCCGAAACGTCGGGATTCACGCGGACCGCCACCGCCGCCCGCTTCTTTAGTCGCGCTGCGGTTGCGGCCAGGACTCGCAACTCGGAAGCGCTTTCAATATTGAAAAGCAGAATCCCGGATTTGAGGGCCAGTTCCATCTCCGGTACGGTCTTGCCGACTCCGGAAAAAACAACGTGGCGCGCCGCGGTGCGCTTCACGCGCAAGACGCGTTCCAGTTCTCCGCCGGAAACAACGTCGAAACCCGCGCCTGCACTCCCCACCAGTCGCAGAATGGCCAGCGTCGAATTCGCTTTGACCGAGTAACACAAGGTATGAGGGACGGAGCGAAAAGCGCGCGCGAACGCGCCCATCCGAGCGCGAATCATTTCGGAAGAGTAAACGTAGAGAGGAGTTCCATGCCGCGCAGCGAGCCGTGCTAGAGGAGCAGCTTCGCAGAAAAGTTCGGCGGGCGCCGCGCTCCCGCTCACACGCCGATAGGTGAGTGACGGCGCACGAACAATCTCAGTTTTCGCTCGGCGGGTCACTTCCGTTTGCCCGGCCCGCCAGCACTGTCCTTGACGCGGATCGCGACCACTGTCTGATCGTCAAACGGAACCGTGCCCGCCGCGTGCTCGGCCACTGCCTTGAAGATATTACTGACCACGCAGTCCGCCGATTCGGTCTGGCAGCTCAAGATGATTTCTTCCAGCCTCTCTTGCGCAAACGTACGGCCGTCGCGATTGCGTGCATCGAGAATTCCATCGCTGTAGAACACAAACAGATCGCCCGGCTTGGCCTTGTAGGTGAACTCGTCGTAATCGGCTTCGTCGAACATTCCCAATGGCAACCCGGTTGCGGGAATCACTTCGATCTTGCCGTTGTGACAGTAGATCGGACGCGGCAGGCCCGAATTTGCGACTTGCAGAGTGCGCTGTTGGTCGTCCCAGACCGCATAGATGAGCGAAACAAACTGTCCATCGATGCGCCGTTCGCCCAGCGACAAATTCACCGCCGACAACATCTCCGCCGGCCCGGGTTCAATCGGCGCATGGGATCGAAGAATGCCGCTGACCAGCGCAGCGTAAATCGCGGCCGGTGCGCCTTTCCCGCTCACGTCGCCGATCACAATCCCGACTCGCGACAGCGAGTAATGGATGAAGTCATACAAATCGCCGCCAATGGCGCGGGCCGGAACAAACTTCGCGCTCACTTCAAGATTCGGAATCTTGGGCCGCGCGTGCGGCAGCAAGCGGAATTGCAGTTCATGCGCCAACGCCAGATCGCGCTCCAGGCGCTGCTCCTGTTTGGCGATTTGCTCGTACAGACGCGCGTTCTCAATCGCAATCGCAACCTGTGCGGCGAGAGTGGTCAGGGTGCGCTTGTGATCTTCCGTAAAATATCCGCGGCGCGTGTGCTCCAAGTCGAGCACGCCAATCACGCTCTCCTTGTAGATCAGCGGCACGGCTAGTTCCGACCGCGTCTCCGGATTCAGTTCGATGTAGCGCGAGTCCTTGCTCACGTCCGAAACCAGCACGGCTTCCTTGCTCTGGGCGGCGAGTCCCACCAAGCCGCGGCCGATGGGAATATCGTGCTTGAGGTGTAGCCGCTCCTGAAAGCGCAAAGCAAACCGATGCTGAAGTTTCTCGGTCCCCGGATCCACCAGCAGCACGCTGAACATCTGGTAGTCGATGATCCGGCTGAGGAGTTCTCCAACACGCTTCAGCAATTCGTCCAGGTTTAAGATGGACGTCAACTCCCGCGCAATCTCGTTCAACAGCAGCAGAGTGCGGGCCTGGCGCGTGGTGCGCGTATACAGCCGCGCGTTTTCGATGGCCACCGCCATCCGCGAAGCAATCAATGTCAGCAGCCGCTTGTGCTCTTCCGTAAAATAATCGATTTCGCGCGCCTCAATATCGATGACGCCGATCACGCGGTTCTTCACGATCAGCGGGATCGCCAGTTCCGAGTGGACATTCGGCACCAAGTCGACGTAATACTCGTCTTTGGAAACATCGTTCACCAGGATCGGCTGGCGCAATTGCGCGGCGCGGCCCGTCACGCCCTGCCCCATTTTGATCCTTGCGCGATCCGCCGCTTCGGCCGGATATCCCACCTGAAAGCGGACATACAATTCCTGGCGTTGCTCGTTGAGCAAAAGAATGGCGAAAATTTCGTAATCGATGACTTTGCGCACCAGTTCAGCCACGCGCCGCAACGTGGTTTCCAGATCGAGCGTGGTGTTGACCACATCCGCCACTTCCAGCAGGAAGGGCTCCACCTGGGTCAGTGCCGCCAATTGTGTAGGACTTGAATTCACACTGTAATCATAGCAGCCGTCGCCGGCCGCTTTTGCACACCATGCCTCTGCGCATCAAGTAGCGGGACTGAATCCGGTCCGCGTGGAACTGCGCACGCCTCCTACGGATTCTCAATCACACAAATATCCGGTAGGTTGCGATAGCGCTCCGCGTAATCGAGCCCGTAACCGACGACGTACGCATCGGGAATCGCAAATCCAATGTAGTGCGCATGGATTGGCATCTTGCGTCGCGAGGGCTTGTCGAGCAGCGCCGCAATCCGCAAGGTTTTTGGCTGGTGCGCTAACAGCAGTTTCTGGATGTAGTTGAGCGTAAGGCCGGTATCCAGAATGTCTTCCACCAGAATCACATTGCGATCGGCCATCGACTGGTCGAGGTCCTTCGTGACGCGCACCTCTCCCAGCGAGTCCCACGCGGCATGGCCCGCCGGATCTTCACTGGGGGTGGGCCGGTTGCCGTAACTGGAAACGCCGATAAAATCGAAGGTGGCATCGAGCGGAACCTGCCGGGCAAGATCGCTCAGAAAGATCGCGGCGCCCTTGAGCACGCCGACGAATATGACAGACTGTCCCTCGAAATCGCGAGTAATCTGCGCCGCCATTTCAGAGACCCGCTTGGCAATCTGATCGCGCGACAATAATATTTTGAGGTTAGGCACGGCACACTTTATACACGAGTTCCGCCCAGATCGAAACGGTAGAATGAATCGGCGCATTGCGCACCTGGCAACGCGCCCATAAAATGCTGCATTGAGGGAATTTGCAGTTGCACTTCCTGAGACCCAAGACCTGAGACCTTTTCATGACTCTTAACGGCATCAAACTCACCTGGCTCGGACATGCAACTTTCCGCATCGAAACGCCGGAAGGGAAGACCATCTACATCGATCCCTGGATCATGGGCAACCCTATGTGTCCGGCGGCTGACAAGGCTGTTCACAAGGCCGACGTACTACTCTGCACGCACGGCCACGGCGACCACATTGGCGACGCCGTCGAAGTAGGTAAGAAGCACAATTCGCTGGCAGTCGGAATCTATGAACTCTGCATCTGGCTCAAGAGCAAAGGAGTGCAGCAGATTTCTCCGATGAACAAAGGCGGCACGCAGACCGTGGCCGGCGTGAAGGTTACGATGGTGCACGCCGTCCACTCGTGCGGGATACAGGACGGCGACCAGATCATCTACGGCGGCGAGGCCTGCGGCTACGTGCTCGAATTCTCCAATGGCGTCAAGATCTACCACGCCGGCGATACCAACGTCTTCAGCGACATGGCGATCATTCGTGACCTGTATGCCCCGAAAATTGTCATGCTGCCAATCGGCGACCACTTCACCATGTCGCCGCGCGAAGCTGCATACGCCTGCAAGTTGCTGAAACCCGAAACCGTCATCCCAATGCACTTCGGTACTTTCCCGCTGCTAACCGGCACGCCGAGTGAACTTCAGAAACTGGTGCCCGAAGTGAAAGTAGTGGAGATGAAGCCGGGCGAAACGATTTCTTAGAAGAACATTCACCACGGAGACACGGAGAACTATGTCCGACCAAAACGCAACCGCCTTCTGGCGCATGGGTGGCATCACTGTCCAGGGCGTCGAAGACTACCTCTACTCCCTGTTGCCTCCGCGCGATGAAGTTCTCGCCGAAATAGAAGCGGAAGCCGCGAAGAACAATGTTCCGATTATTGGTCCCGCGGTCGCGCGCGTGCTCTATCAACTGGCGATTATCAGCGGCGCGAAGAGAGTGTTTGAGATGGGCTCCGCCATCGGCTATTCGACGATCTGGTTAGCACGCGCCGTCGGTCCAGGTGGCCGCGTCATCTATACCGACGGCGACCAGAAAAATGCCGCCAAAGCTTGCCGCTACTTCGAGCGCGCCGGAGTCAGCGACCGCATCACAATCCGCACCGGTGACGCGCTCGAACTGCTCTCCGAAGAGAAAGAACCTTACGACATCATCTTCAACGATGTCGACAAGACAGACTACCCTCGCGTTTTCCACATGGCGCTTCCGCACCTGAAGAGCGGCGGCCTGTTCATCACCGACAACGTCCTATGGAGCGGGCGAGTCGCACAGCCCAACCCCGACGCCGAAACCAAAGCGATTCTGGAACTCAATCAACTGATGTATCAGTCGCCCGAGGTCTACACGATAATCCTGCCGTTGCGCGATGGACTTTCGGTGTGCGTAAAGAAGTAGGCGGCGACCCGGTGCGCAGGGGGATTTCTCTGCGCTCTCTGCGGATTTCTTTGCGTTCTCTGCGGTTAAAACTCTTGGAGTCGGCCGCCGTGGAACTCTCGCGGTGCTAAAATAATGCGTTCTTGAGCCCGCAACAAAGGCACACATCTTGTCCGTCGACCTAATTCCCGAGACTCTCACCCGCACACAGACCGTCCCGCACCGCGAGTCGCGCCTGGACGTGCTCATCGTCGGCGCTGGCCCGACCGGACTGGCGTGTGCCATCGAAGCGCAGAAAGCGGGACTCAAAGTACTCATTCTCGACAAGGGCTGCCTGGTCAATTCGATCTTTCACTATCCGATCAACATGTTTTTTTTTACCACCCCCGAGCTACTCGAGATCGGGGACATCCCCTTCACTAGTTCGCTCGTGAAACCCACGCGCCAGGAAGCGCTCGAATATTATCGGCGCGTTGCCCAGCACTACGATTTGCAGATTCGCCAGTACCACTGGGTGAAGACCGTCAACGGCGAAGACGGCGACTTTCACGTCGCCGCCACCGATCGCCAGGGACACATTCACGACTACTGCTCCCGCAAGATCATCGTCTCAACCGGCTATTACGATTTGCCCAACCAGATCGGTGTACCCGGCGAGGAACTTCCCAAAGTATTCCACTACTATCGCGAAGCTCACCCGTATTTCGATAACGACGTGATCGTTGTGGGGAGTAAGAATTCTGCCGCCGAAGCCGCGCTCGATCTCTGGCGTCACGGCGCTCGCGTCACCATGGTTTGTCGGAGCGCGCAGATCCATCCCAACGTCAAATACTGGATTCGTCCGGACGTCGAGAACCGCATCAAGTCTGGCGAAATCACCGCTTACTTCAACAGCCGAGTCCTAGAGATTGGTCCGGACTTCGCTGTGCTGAACACGCCGAATGGTTCGAAGCGGGTGGACAATGACTTCGTCTTCGCACTTACCGGCTACCACCCCGACTATGATTTCCTGACCAGCGTGGGCATCGAGCTTTCGACTGAGCAGCACCGCCCGGTGTGCGATCCTGAGACGCTTGAAAGCAATATCCCTGGAATCTACGTGGCTGGAGTGATCGTCGCTGGATCGCGCACCGGCGAAATCTTCATCGAAAACGGCCGCTTCCACGGCAAACAGATCGCCGCCCACCTTAGGCAAACGCTGCGACCGGGGGCGGACAATCAGGTCGGCCCTCGATGACCAGGGACAAGTACTGGAGACCATCCCACGAACTGACCGATGAGTGCTTGCCGAACAGAAGAAGAAGCAGAAATTCGCTGAACAACTCTCTTTCATCGTTGCATACCAGGACGAAGAAGAGTTCGTGGAATTGGTCAAGAGAGAACTTGAGCCTACACCGGAAGAGCTAAAGGATTGGATTATGCTGTTTCGCGAGGCGAAGCGTGAGTCGCGTCGGCCTTAGAATTAGCCTCTTCGGAAGCCTTGGCAAAAGCATTCTCTGCCTCGGTCCGTCGATCTTCTGGCAAGGACTGCAACTTCGCGTATAACTTGTCCGCAAGAGACTCCAGCGCTGAAGATTTGGGGTTAGACGCGGCCACCGGATCGCCTCCCTTAGAGAACGTGCTTCCTCAATAGTGTACACCGATGGTCAACCGGCATTGCTGCACCATCGCGGAACTATGGTCACAATCCTTTAGGTGACGAAGGGAATCACCATCGCGGATCGCCCCCTGAAGCAATAGGGTTTCAGGCCGTGCCTTGGAGTAGAGACGCGGCTTGCCGCGTCTCTCTGGGCTATACTGGAGCCACATGCCGGGCTCCAGCGACAAGACGTTTTACCTCGAAACCTTCGGCTGCCAGATGAATGTGCATGATTCCGAAAAGGTGATCGGCACGCTCGTGCAGGAGGGGTATCGCCAGGTTCCGACCGTTGAAGAAGCGGGCCTGGTGCTGTACAACACCTGTTCGATCCGCGACAAGGCGGAGCAGAAGGTCTTCAATCGCCTGAACGACTACAAGAAGTACCAGGCGCAGGGCAAGAAATTCGGAGTCCTCGGCTGTGTGGCGCAGCAGGAAGGCGAAAAGATTTTCGAGCGCGCGCCGTATGTGTCCCTGGTCGCAGGCTCGGCATCGTACCGCAACCTGCCGGCCATGCTCGTCCAGATTGAAGCAGGGAAGCGCGCGACCGGTCTCGACGACCGTGAGACGGATGACTGCTTCGAGACCGAATACACCGCTCGCACCAACCCGCATCGCGGGTACATCACGATCATCGAAGGCTGCGACAAGTTTTGCGCGTACTGCGTTGTTCCATTTACCCGTGGAAAAGAACGCAGTCGCACGTCTTCGTCCGTTCTCGGCGAAGCGCGCCAGTTGGCCGACCTTGGATATACAGAAATCCAACTGCTCGGGCAGAACGTGAACTCTTACCTCGATCCCGATGACAACAAGAGTTTTGCCGAACTACTAACTGCCGTTAGTGACGTGCCAGGTATTCGGCGCGTACGCTTTACGACTTCCCATCCGCGTGATTTCAGCCGCGATATTGTCGAAGCCATCGACGCTTCAACCGTGCTCTGCGACCACGTGCATCTGCCCATACAGAGCGGTTCCGACCGCGTGCTCGACGCCATGCAGCGCCTTTACACGCGCGACGAATACCTCGAGCGCATCGCGTGGATTCAGTCCGCAAAACGCGACATCTCGATTACAACCGACCTGATTGTCGGCTTCCCCGGCGAAACCGAGCGCGAGTTCGATGAAACCCTTTCGCTGCTGGACGTCGTCGGTTACGACAGCGCGTTTACGTTTAAATATTCCCCGCGCCCGAACACACCGGCACTGCGGCTCGACGATGCCATCCCCGATGAAGAGAAAGTTCGTCGGCTGGCCGTCCTGAACGAAAGACAGAGGCAGGTTCAAACCCAGCGCAATCAGCGGCACTTGGGACAGACCACCCGCGTGATGGTGGAAGGGAAGAACGCCGCCCGCGGCCAATGGATCGGCCGCACATCGCAAATCAAAGTTCTGAACTTCACCGCGCCCGAAGGCATAGACGTAAAGGTCGGAAGCTACGTGGACGTCCGCGTGACCACGATCTTTCCCAACAGCTTGGTAGGAGAGTTGGTTGAGAATTGTTGAATGTTGATTTTTGATTGAAGCCCGGAGTGCTGGTTTGCCAATCAACAATCAACAACGACCGGAGGTCTAATGGAAGTCGAAATGAAAATTCGCGGCCTCATGATGGATCCGGTCACCAACATGCCGATCGTGCTTCTCAAGGACGTAGGCAGCGACACGGTGCTTCCCATCTGGGTCGGGGTCTACGAAGCTAACGCGATCGCACTCGAAATCGAAAAAGTCAGCACGCCGCGCCCCATGACGCATGACCTCATCAAGAATGTACTGACCGGCCTGGACGCCCTGGTTCACAAAGTAGTCGTAACCGAACTCAAGGATGACACGTTCTTTGCCGTCATCTGGGTGGAAAGGGAAGGGCGAGTGGTGAGCATCGATTCCCGCCCGTCCGACGCACTGGCACTCGCCCTGCGCATGGATTGCCCGATTTTTGTGGAAGACGAGGTACTGAAGAATTCGAAGCAGGCCAGTAACCTCTCCGAACGCGCCACCAGCGACGAACTCCGCAAATTCCTGGAAGGCCTAAGCGACGACGACCTCGGCAAATACAAGATGTAGGCGAGGGAAGAAGTCAGAAGTAAGAAGTAGAGTCGCGACCAGTTTCCAGATTACCAAATTACAAGTTACCAAATTGTCCCTCCCCATGGACTCCGCCGAACAACTGCAACGCATCTACGTCGCCGGTTTTGAACTCCAGACTTTCGACCGCTATCCCAAATGCATCGGTGTGATCCGCGACAACTGCGTAGCACTACTAGTCCCCGGCGTCGACGGCCTCCAGATACTCGGCACACCCGGCTGGCGCATGGGGGAAGTCATGGGCGTGCTCACGGAGAGCGACGGGCGGCGGGTCTTCCAGGCGAAGACAGAGACTGTGGAAGCGACAGCTGAAAGACTGGAGACGCTGAGCCGCTTCCGCGATGATCTGAAAAACCTGCTGGGAAGATAGGCGCGGTCCGCCGACCTATGACATCACGCGGCTGCAAATAAGCATCAGTGACAGATGTTGGTGCTAATAATATGATATTGACATCAGTCTAAGAGGTGTGACATCATTGGGCTTCACATGCGGACCACTCTGAGCCTCGACGATGAAGTCTTTCATCTAGTCAAGAAATATGCGGAAGCTCGCTCGCTGGCGATGGGAAAGGCCCTGTCGGTGCTCGCTCTTCGTGGGCTAAGCGCGCCTCCGAAGACCCGTAAGGTGAACGGACTGGTGGTGTTCGATCTCCCCGAAGACAGCGAAACGATCACGTCTGAGCACGTGAGGAAACTGGAGGCCGAGACCTGGTGATCAGTCTGCTGGACGTCAACGTCCTGATTGCCCTGCTTTGGCCCGCCCACAAGTCTCATCCCAAGGCCCAGCGCTGGTTTTCGCACAACGCGCAACAGGGATGGGCTACCTGTGCCATGACAGAGACTGGTTTCGTTCGGATTGTTTCGAATCCTGTTTTTTCGCAGAATGCTGTCTCGCCGCGAGACGCACTCGTGGTATTGAACGGCAGCCTTGACCATCCAGCCCATCGCTTTTGGACGGAAGATCTCAGCGTAGCGAAAGCCCTCTCGCAATTCGAACGCCGGCTTCGGGGTCATCAGCAGATCACGGACGCATACTTGCTGGCCCTCGCGAAGCAGAAGAAGGGGAGGCTAGTCACTCTGGACTCCAGCCTTTCAGCTCTATTGGCGGAGCAGGATGAGGCAGAGGCCAGCCTCGTACTTCTTTGACACTAGACATAATACCTGTTATCGGACATGGTCATTATCGCTAATCTCGAGCTTGCTCTGAACGTTCCGTTGGGCCATTCACTAACCGCCCACCACAAATTACTCGCCTACTCCCCTCAATGCTTGACCAAGTGCGCCAACGCTGCTGCCGCGTCTTTCATCGCGAAGTCGGCGCCGGTGAAATCAAAATTCCCTTCCTGCCGGGTTGCCACATGCAGCGAACCGTCACCCCGTACTTTGACTTCCTTGATTGAGTCCGGACCAAACGTCACATGTTCGCAGCGGCCCTTGGAGTCTGCGGTACTGCAGTCGTAGTGACCAACCCCGTCTGGAGTCATCGTAATCACGCCGGTGCAAAAGCTCTCTCCAGTACCATGCCGGTGCTGGACCGCAAATTTCTTTGTCTGCGACGCGAGTTCGGACTGGCGCCGCTGCTCGTCCACTTGTTGCGAGTACCGTTGCTGTTCCTGATGGACTTCATCCTGCATAGACCGCAGTTCCGCGTGCTCGGGAAAACTGCTGGCCAACTGATAGAGCTGCGCCTGTGCCTGCTCATAACTGTGACTCTGTCGCGCCGCCGTGATGTCCGCCAGCAACTTGGCAAATACGTCTTGCTCGATTTGGCCCGCTCCCGGATCGCCCAGCGCCTTTGCCTTTCTAGCCCAGAACAACGCACTGCCGTCCGCCGGATTGAGATACTGGGACGCTGCAAACGCCTGTTCCGCATTGGCGTGCGCCTGCGCATAGCCCGGCGCACTGGCCTTGGGAGCCGGTCGTTTCGGGACGCGCGGTGGCGCCGTAACGCCGCTGTCCTTCACTTCGCTGTTCCCTGCTGGATGTGTTCCGTCCGGCGCTGCGTCTGCAGTTTGCTGTGCCTCGTTGGTGGATGCCGACTGCGAGTCTGGATGGGCTGGCTCTGGCGTGGCTTCCGGAGG
>JAYTFO010000120.1:0-2881 GCA_043734305.1 Acidobacteriota bacterium
CCAGTGCGCTTGTCGAAGCGCGTGATGTTGCCCTCGTAGTCTCCCGCATACACAACGTTGGGATCGGGCGGATAGGGCGCGATGTATCCCGCTTCTCCGCCGCCGACCGGATACCAGTCCTTCCGGCCGATTTCGCCGTCATCGCTGCGGCTGGCGATCGCGATGGTCGAGTTGTCCTGCTGCGCGCCATACACATAGTAAGGATCGCGCGTGTCGGTGATGACGTGGTAAAACTGCGCCGTGGGCTGATTGTCCTGGCGAGTCCATGTCTTACCGCCGTCCAGGC
Source organism: Acidobacteriota bacterium (assembly GCA_043734305.1). Taxonomy (GTDB): domain Bacteria; phylum Acidobacteriota; class Terriglobia; order Terriglobales; family Acidobacteriaceae; genus Acidiflorens. The sequence continues at coordinate 287 of JAYTFO010000120.1, forward strand.
TGACCGTAGCGCCGCCGTCGTTGCTCGCAATCATGCGCCTGGAATTTTTCGGATCAATCCACAACCCGTGATTGTCGCCGTGCGGAACCTTGATCTTGTTGAAGGTGCGGCCCCCATCGGTGGACCGGAAAAATTCCACATCCAAAATGTAAACCGTATCGGCATCCTGCGGATCGGTGATCACGTGCATGTAATACCAGGGCCGCTGATACAGGGAGTGATTGCCGTTTACCAGATTCCACGTGTCCCCGCCGTCATCGGAGCGAAACAGCCCACCGTCTTTCGCTTCGACAATCGCGTACACGCGATCGGAATTCGCCCCCACCGCCAACCCAATTCGGCCGTACGGTCCCTTCGGCAATCCATGTTCTTCCAGCCGCTTCCAGGTTGTGCCGCCATCGGTCGAGCGGTAGAGCCCGCTCCCGGGTCCGCCGCTGGAGAGACTCCACGGCGTGCGCCGCGTCTCCCACAGCGACGCAAACAGAATGTTCGCATTCCGCGGATCGAACGCAATGTCGATGGCGCCCGTGTTCTCATCCTTATAAAGCACTTTATCCCAGGTCTTGCCGCCATCCAGCGAGCGGAAAACTCCGCGCTCCGCGTTCGGACCAAACGGATGCCCGAGCGCCGCCACAAAGACAATTTCCGGGTTGCGCGGATTCACAATCACCTTCCCGATCGCGCGCGAATCCTTCAGCCCGACGTTCTTCCAGGTCTTCCCTGCATCCATCGACTTCCACACGCCATCGCCGTCAGAAATATTTCCGCGAATGCAGGCTTCGCCCGTCCCCACATAGATAATGTTCGGGTCCGCTTGCGCCACCGCCAGGCTGCCTATGGACGGAGCACCCTCTTTGTCAAAAATCGGCGACCAACTGGTTGCGCCGTCGGTCGACTTCCACACTCCTCCGCCGGCGACGCCAAAATAGTAAGTCGTCGGATCGCCCGCAATGCCCGACGCGGTCAATGACCGCCCGCCTCGAAACGGACCGATTGCGCGATATTTCATCCCCTTGAACTGCGGGTCGCCTTCGTTCTTTTTGGAATCATTCGCCGCTGGGATAGGCGCCGCCAGCGTGTTCGCTGCAGGCTGCGAGCTGCGATTTTTCTCCTTTTGCTGGGAAAAAACAAAAGAGGCAAACAGCATCGGCAACAATCCCAACGCCGCAATACGTAACACCACCCGCTGCATCATGAAACGGTCTCCGGGGAAAAATTGAGTGCGCCTAATGGTAAAGCCCACGGCCGAAACCGACAATCCCCTGATTGTTCGGGGCAGGACTTCACCTGGTTTCGACGAGCCTGAACCCGCATAGTCAACACAGCCAGGCGAGAAACTTTGGTTGACTTCTGCCCGCTCGCGCCTAGAATGTCTCAAACATTTGAGCGCATGTTTGTTTGAAACAGGATCTTATCAAAATGCAGCAGGAGTTCACATCCAACGAAGTGATGATCCTCACCGGGATCACTGGACGCCAGCTGCAATGGTGGGACGAGCGCGGAATTGTTGTCCCCGAGCGCCAGGGACATCGCCGCATCTACGCCTGGGACGAACTGGTCACGGTGGCAGTCATCTGCCAGTTGCGCCGCCGCGGCTTCTCCCTGCAACGCGTGCGTAAAGTCATCCGCTTCCTGCAACAGGAATTCGGGACCAGTCTGGCGGCCACGGTGGGCGCGGCGTCTGAGTATCACCTGCTGACCGACGGCACTCATCTCTACCTGCGAACTTCAGCGCGCCAGGTGGTCGATCTGCTCAAGAATGCGCAACAGCCGATGCTGGATATTTGCCTGAGCGACGAAGTCCGTCGCGTCAAAGCGGAAATTCAAGCTCGAAAAAAAGATGCAGCGTCAGAACACGCCCGGCCTTTGCGCCGGATTCAGAAAGCATAAACGTAAACGGAGACCCCGGAGGAACGATGATCGGTGAACTGAGCGTGCTCAGCGAATGGATTCCCGAACAGATGGAGCCCGGAACCGTATTCGTCCTGGAAAATGCAGGCGAGGTTGGGGAGAAGGAAGATCCCTACTGGGCCGTACTCTCCTGCCCGACATGCGGCACGCTGGGCTTGGTCACACGCAAGCAGATGGCCGGCTTGCTCCCCGTGATCTGCGGCTCGTCACATTGTTCAGCGCAGTTCTTCATCCATGACGAAGAGATTATGGTGCGCAAACCGTTCTAGAAAGTAGCGCCGGCGCCCCGCCGACTGTCGAGCGAGCGACCCGCCCGCTCATTTATGCGGATAGGCAAAGCTGAATAACTTCCAGGACTCGTTCCATGAGCGTGTCCAGATTCTTTGCTTGGGTGTGGCCACCCCGCAAGGCGGGAACGGTAGCGACGTAATATTGATCCTCGTCGCGCTCAATAATAACGGTGAACTTTCGCCGATTCTTCACAAAGCTAATCCCAGCCCTTGGGGTTCCCTGTGTCCTCTGTGGTTCAAGCTTTTCGTCGGCTCATATTCGGAGTCCCTAGCGCTGCCGAGCCCCCGCGAACTTCACCGGCACCTGCTCCACAATCTCGATATCAAATCCTTCCAGTCCCGCCACCCGTCGCGGATGATTCGTCAGCAGCCGAATCCGTTTCAGATTCAAGTC
>JAYTFO010000121.1:0-4206 GCA_043734305.1 Acidobacteriota bacterium
CTTCGATCATGTAGCTGGCGAGCGTAAACGGAGCGCCGCAAAAACCAATCACCGGCAGTTTGTCGCCAAAGTGTTTGCACACCAGCTTGACTGCTTCCGAAACATATCCCAGGTCGGCGGCGCGATCGGTACGTAAGCTGGCGACGTCCTGCGCGGTGCGGACCGGCTTTTCGATCTTCGGCCCTTCGCCCGCTGCGAAATGGAAAGGCAGTCCCATCACTTCAAGCGGCAACAGCAAGTCGGCGAAAATAATGGCCGCATCGACTTTCAGGATTTCCGCTGCTTCGATGGTCACCTGCGCCGCGATCTCTGGCTTCTTGCAGATCTCGATCAGGGAATAGTTCTTGCGGATGGCGCGATACTCCGGCATGTAGCGCCCAGCCTGGCGCATGAACCAGACCGGCGTGCGCTCGGTAGCCTGAGCTTTCGCAGTGCGGACAAAGAGGGAATGGGGAGCGGACATGAACAGTCCAATGTAGCATTTTCGTTCCAGGGATAGCTCGTTTGGCGATCGGGAGCGGCCCGTACATTGGAGATACGTTCTGTGGGGCGTATGAGTGCCCCAGGGCGTGGGATTGCGCCTTCGCCATCCGCTCGGCGACAATACTTGCCAGAAACTCTGACAGAAGCCAAGGAAGTCCCCATGCCACTGCTCGCGCGCCAGAAGACGAAGATGTTGTCTCTGGTTCTGTTGCTGATATTCACTCCACTCCTGCATGGCCAAGGGCAAGGTCAACCAGCCTCATCGGGTCACAACCCTTTCGAGGGAGCAGCCATCTTCCGTCAGTACTGCGCCGCCTGTCATGGAGCGGACGCGCGCGGCCACGGACCCGCCTCAGCTGCGCTCAAACACGCTGTGCCCGACTTGACGCGAATTTCACAACGCAACAAAGGAACTTTCCCCTTCGAGCGAGTAAAGAAAACCATCGAAGGAAAAGATCCCGGACCGATCGCTCACGGCAATCGCGAAATGCCGATCTGGGGGCCGATCTTCCATGAGGTCGAATCCGATCAGGATCTGGGTGAAGTGCGCCTGGAAGCAATCACAAAGTACTTAGAGTCATTGCAGCAGAAATAGTGACGCAAGGGTTTTCGGCCATCGTTTACCTTTAATTTGGACAAAGAGGCGAGAGCGAATTCGAAGATGAGGCAACGCTCGTGACACGCACACAAGTCGGGATCGTGGGCGCGGGGCCCGCAGGCCTGGTCTTGTCGCACCTCTTGTACTTGCAGGGCATCGAGTCCGTCGTCGTCGAGAATCGCAGCCGGCAATATGTCGAAGAGCGCGTCCGCGCGGGAGTATTGGAGCAGCAAACCGTGAACCTGCTTACCGAGATGGGCGTCGGCGAGCGGATGAAAGCCGACGGCCTGATCCACTACGGAATTGAATTACGTTTTGAAGGCCGCGGCCACCGCATCGATTTCCAGGACCTCACGGACGGCAAGGGCATCACCATCTACGCGCAGCATGAGGTCCTTAAAGACCTCAACAACGCGCGCGTCGCAACCGGCGGCCAGGTCTTTTTTGAAGTAGAAAACGTCAGCGTACACGACTTTGACGGTACGAATCCTGGCGTCAAGCCTGGTTCTAAGCCAAAGATCCGTTATCGAAAAGACGGCGCCGACCACGAACTCGTCTGCGATTTTATTGCTGGTTGCGACGGCTTCCACGGAATTTGCCGTCCCACTATTCCCCCCGGAGTGCTCACTGAGTATGAGCGCATCTATCCCTTCGGATGGCTCGGCATCCTAGCCGATGCGCCTCCCTCGACCACGGAACTGATCTACGCCTACCATGATCGCGGCTTCGCATTGCACAGCATGCGAACGCCGCAGATCGGACGCTTGTACGTACAGTGCGATCCCGAAGAAAACATCGACAAGTGGAGCGATGAGCGCATCTGGCAGGAACTTCAGATTCGCCTCGCCTCCGACGGATGGAAACTCACCGAAGGCCCCGTTCTGCAAAAAGGTGTCACCGGAATGCGCAGCTACGTGGTCGAGCCGATGCAGTATGGCAGGCTGTTTCTTGCCGGAGACTCGGCGCACATCGTGCCGCCCACCGGCGCCAAGGGGCTCAACCTGGCGGTCGCCGACGTGCAGGTTCTGGCTCGCGGACTGAAGCACTTCTATACGACGGGCAGCGAGGATCTCCTGCACAAGTACTCCCAGACCTGTCTGCGGCGCGTCTGGAAAGTGCAGCGCTTCTCGTGGTGGATGACCTCCATGCTGCACCGTTTTCCGGACGAGAATCCCTTCGATCGCCGCCGCCAGCTTGCGGAACTCGACTATGTAACCAGTTCGCGCGCCGCCGCCCAAACACTGGCGGAAAACTACGTCGGATTGCCCATGGATGAAATATGAAAATTGATTGGGTTTAACGCCGGGCCCGCGTAGTTCGCGTGGACTTCTTTCCCACCTTCTTATTGCTTCTGGAAAGTTTACCGGTAACCTCTTTCGGCAGGGGCAACGCTTTCATGCGATGCAATTCGGTCGGATGCGGCGCCGCCCAGACTCGAGTCTCGCGGCCTTCCAGGATAAGTTCGCTCGCGTGAAAAAACTTGTGCGTGATCACCAGACTGCTCTTGCGCAACTCTGTCACGCTCGATTCCACAACGAGTTCATCGCCTTGCGTCGAGGGCGCGAGGAATCGCGCACTGGCTTCGACCACGGGAATCCCAAGGACCCCGTAGGCCGGAAATAGTTCACGAATGGGAAGCCCGGCCGCCAGGAAAAGCGCGGTCGTGCAGTCGTCGAACCAGCGAAAATAGTTCGCGAAAAATACAATATGCGCGGGATCGCAATCCCCAAATTCAATCAGTATGCGCCTTCGATTGACAAACATGCGTTGCCACACTCTCCCTGGGCTTGCTGTCCGGGCTTACAAGTTTATTTTATTCAAGTCTAGCGAGTTATTGTAATCGACTTGCCAGAGTAACTAACAACATTGTCGGGAGTATTGAATGGTGCAATGCCGGCCCCGTGATTGTCGCCGACGAAAACAATGTGAAACTTGCGGCTCGCCAACATCCCCGGAAATTGTCCCTGCCGCTCGCCGATCATCAGCGACTGCTTCGCGTCGTCCCAATGCAGTGGAATGGTCGCGTAGGCGCCCTTCTCGTAGTTGTAGTTGTCATTTTCGTCTTCGTAGAGAGTGAAATCGCCGTCCGCCCCGCGATAGACGCGCAGTTCGATTGGGTCCGCGGGCCTCTCCGTCGACCATTCCACATCCGGTCCCATCGGCACAATCGAGCCCGCGCGTATGTAGAGCGGCAGGCGTTCCAGCGGTGTGGGCGCGCTGATTTCCCGTCCTCCCTCCGTCGCAACCCCGCTCCAGAAGTCGTACCACTTTGCCGTGGGCAGATAGACCGGCCGAGTGGTGGCACTGGGCTCTGTAACTGGGTTTACCAGGAACGCTGGCCCATACATGAACTCATCCCAGGTGTTTTGCGCGCGCACATCGGTTCGGAATTCCATTACGAGCGGCCGCATCGGTGTGTAACTCTGGTTGGTTGTCTTCCAGGCCAACGAGTAGATATAGGGGAGTAAGCGGTAGCGCAGGCGGTCAAAGCTGGCAAGAATCTTTTGCGCGTCCGGCCCGTAAGACCACAGTTCATTCTGGTCGGTCTTGCGAGTACCGTGGACTCGCAAGATGGGATTGAAGGTGCCGTACTGAAACCAGCGGACAAACAGTTCGCGATAGGCTGGATCGTCGGGATCCCCGAAGACAAATCCTCCGATGTCGGTCGTCCAGTAAGGAATGCCGGAAAGCGCGAAGTTGAGTCCGGCGGGAATCTGCCGGCGATAGCTGAACCAGTCGGAATTTGTGTCCCCCGACCACGCGGTAACTCCACTTCTCTGCGAGCCCGCAAATGCGGAGCGCGACAAAATGTACACTCGCTTCTTGTCCGACGCGCTGCGCTGGCCATCGTACACGGCACCGTTCGTGAGCATCGGGAACAGATTCACGTAGCGATCGCCGCTGCCGGCGGCCAGTTTGTGGCCCAGTTGAATATTTTCTTCCAAGCCTTCAGTCTCAGGTTCGGTCGTGTCCATCCACCATGCGTCCAGTCCGAGGCGGAACAGTCCCTGGTTGACCTGATCCCAATAATATTTGCGCGCCGCTGGACTGGTCGCGTCATACACCGCCATCGCGTCGGTGTGGTACGGCGGTTTCGCAAACTTGAACTTGTCGACGAACCAGCC
>JAYTFO010000122.1:0-1779 GCA_043734305.1 Acidobacteriota bacterium
ATTGGTTCAAAACGTTCCCGACCCTCGCTGTACAGCCTCCGGTAGGCCTCATCTTCGCTGATTTTGCCACCCAAGGAACAGCCAGTCACGACCGCCGTCCGATCACCTTCAACCCGCAGTCCCGATGTTGCAATGGCTTCTTCAGCCGCGGCGCTCGCCAATTGCGTGGACCGGTCTAGCATACCGGCGGACTTCGCGTCCAGATGCGCTAACGGATCGAAGAGCCCTGCCTCGGCCCCGTTGGGAATTTTGAAGCGGGTAACGTCAAGCGACTTGATCGGCCGGATGCCTGTTCGTCCTAGGGCTAGGGATTTCCAGAACTGTTCCGCATTGATCCCAAGCGCCGAAACAACACCGATTCCAGTGACGGCAACACGCCTCACGCCAGCTCCGGCGATGCGGTTTCCTTTACCTGTTTCGCATCATCAAGCAGCAGCGCTACGCCATCAATGGCTTGTTGCACGGTTGTGAATTTCTTGGCCGCATCGTCGGGAATACTAATCCCAAACTCCTCTTCCAGAGCGAAGACGATTTGTAGACCATCGAGTGAATCAATGTTAAGTTCGACGAAAGTGCTTTCGGGGGTTACTTTTCCGTCCGGTAAGTACTGAGTTTTCTTAAAGACTTCGATTACGCGTTCACTGATTGTGCCGGTCATTCCTTTTCTCCGTAATTACTGCAGTCGGCCGACAGCTTTTATGTCAATCTCCACATTTTCGTTCACGCGAAGGATGAATGTGCTTGGGTTTTTTAATCCCCACTTAACATAGGGAATCTTGAATGTTGAACTGATGCTCATTTGGCTGGGCTGTGCCGCTAGTTGAACAGGTATCGTCATTTCGTGATCCGAGCCGTGCAGCTTGAACATACCATGAACCTGCACCGTGCCTGTACCCGCCGCTGGAGCCTTCCCTTCTACCTTATCTGGAATGAAGACAATGTCTGGAAATTTGATCGCCTCCAAAATAGCCCCGCGCATGCGTTTGTCACGCGTATCATTGCCGCTTTCACCGCTGACCGCGTTAACCACCAGCGCTCCGCTTGCCTTACCCGTTTCCAGATCAAATTTCACGGTCCCGCTTTTTAGCTGGAACGAGCCATGCACGGTATGCACGTTGCCCTCAAGCGTCCAGCTAATTTTGGTTTGCGCGGCGTCGAAGACCAGCGTGCTTTCCGCCGCCATCAGGGTTATCGTCGAGTAAAGGAAGAAAACCGTCCTCATCTTAAGCATCTTAAGCCAGCCTCTGAACCGGGAGTTCGCTTGTAGTGTGAAAATTCAGGAGTTGCGAAAAGATAGTCGGCTTGGCGGCCAAACCGCGCATTACCAGGCTGTTCAGCAACGGATACCGGTCCATCGCCAATAACGCCGAAGACATCAGAGAGGGCACTCGCCGAATACGCCGATGCGCTGCTTCATATATCGACAAGTCTCCATCTCTCAAGGCGTCCCCAAGAGCTTCAGCCTGCTCGAATGCCAAAGAAAGCCCATCTCCCGTGATCGCGTCCAGCGAACCGGAAGCGTCACCTACTAAAGCCACGTTGCCTCTTGTTACACGGGGGAGACGCCGAGAAACGGAAGCGGATCCGCGTTCGGCACTTGTCGGCTCGGCAGCGCGCAAGCGGCGGGCCAAATTCGGAAAATAAGAAATGGCAGGGGCTACTCTCAATTTCGAGTCTCTGGAAATCACCGCAACCCCCACTTGGCCATCGCCAACCGGAGTGACATAGACCTGAAACCCAGGAGCCCAATACACTTCCACGCAATCAGACCACGGCGCC
>JAYTFO010000123.1:0-3122 GCA_043734305.1 Acidobacteriota bacterium
GGAGAAGTCAGCGGCATCATCGACGCCGGCGATTCGTTCTGCATCGCGCGCGTGAACGGCCGTGAAGATGCGCACCTCATCGGATTCAACGAAGTGAAAACCCAACTTAAGCACGATCTCGAACAGCAGAAGAAAGACGAATTGCGCGCCGCCTTCGACCAGCGTCTGCGCAAGACTGCCCGAATCGAGGAGCTGTAGCAGGACAGGTCACAGATCACGGATGACCTTCACAGGGGAGCAGGACAGCTATGACGACCGCCACCAAAAAACGGACCTGGGCGGTGCTGGTCGGAATCTTGTTGCTGGCGCCGCTCGCCCTCGCCCAGCTTCAGGTCGGCGATAACACCTCCCTCAAAGCCAATGCCACTGCCGGCGTGGGCTGGACGGGAACCTACGATGGCAACGATCTCAGCAGCCTCACCTATGGTTTTTCCGGCACCTTGAACGGCGACTATTACGACGACCGTTTCTTGAACTGGTCCGTCAATCCCTATCTCAATCAGTCGAAGCTCAACTCCACTTCGTATTCGACTTCCAGCGCCACCGGGGTCAATGCGCTCGTCAATTTCCTGAGCAGCAGCCGCACGCCGATGCAATTTGCTTACTCGCTCGACCACAATGCCGAGGGGACCTTCAATGTCCCCGGTTCCACCGGCAGTTATCGCACCGTGGGCAATGATCAGACAATCGGTCTAACCGCCGCTTACCTGCCGGAAGACTGGCCATCGATTCAGGGCAGTTTCTCGCATTCCGGCTCCAACTACGAAGTCATCGGCAATCCCGGCGGTGGTTCGGCTCACGCCACTTCCCTGGGACTGAGTTCCGCGTATGACCTGTTCGATACCAAACTCTTCGGTTCGTATACCAAGTCCTTCATCAGCAGCGATAGTCCCTTGCTCGGCGAGAGTGGCACGCTCAAGACGGACAGCAATCAGGACAGCCTGCAGTTTGGAGCCAGCCGCCGATTGACCAGTTGGAGCAGCGGCAATTTCAATTTCGGACGAACCCATCTCAACGCCGACTACGCCGGCGCGCGCACCGACGCAACTTTCGATACCATCGGGGGACTGCTCGACGCACAGGCGACCAAGCGCCTTTCTTTCAACTTCCACGCCAACTACAGCAGTAATCTGAGCGCCCAGTTCCTCTCTCAAATCTTGAACAACGGACGCGGAGGGAAGGATGAAACCAAAGGGCTGAGCTTCACTTCCCACTACCTGAATTACGGCGTGACTTCCGGCTACAACATCGCGCACAACCTCACGGCCACCGGCAGCGTCAACCATCAGGTGCAAGGCCAGCCCGGCTTCCCGGACAGCACCAGCACCATCATGAATACCGGCATCAGCTGGGCACATCAGGTACTAGGCGGGACTTTCGGCGTGCACTATGGGATTTCATATTACTTTTCTCCATTGCTGGTCAAGGCCAACGACCAGACCGTCACCAGGGACTCCACCTTTACCGGCCAGAACGCCGGCGCTTCCTTTGGACGCTCTTTCGCGGGTTTTTCCACCAACGGTTCATTTTCCTATGGCCGCAGCCTTACTACTCTGTTGGTGGGTTATGTGCAGACTAACTACACCGCGAACGGCAGCGTGTCCCGCAATGTCAAGAACTGGAATATGTCCGCCAGCACCTCCTACAGTAGAGCGCACATCGAGAACCTCAGCATCACAGACTCTTCGAACAACAGCTATGCAGTTTCGCTATCACACCAGAATCTGGGCTTGAGCGGGAACTACTCGCGCGGTAACGGGTCGGGCGTGCAGGTGGGAAACAACATCATCCCGAACCCTGGCCCCGGTCCTCTACCCATGGTGCTTTTCAACGGGGAATCCTACGGCGGCGGAGTGAATTATCGGCCGATTCGGCGCTGGACCATCAGCAGCACTTACGCCAAACTCAAGTACAACACATTGACCGAGAACCAGGCTCAGAATCAGAATTCAATCAATACCAGCGAGCAATTTTTCCTGCGCTCCGATTATCATTTCCGCCAGATGGACTTTAACTTCGGGTACAGTCATCTGACGCAGGGCTTCGGCGTTGGACAAGTCCGGCCCACCACCATCAACACGGTTTTCTTCGGGGTCTCCAGGCGCTTTGACATCTTCTAATCCATGCCGAACGCCACGTTTCAACCGACGGGCCGCGTTACTCGTCGCGCTGCTGCTGTACACCACCGCGGTTTTCGCCAAACCCGCAAAGAAAAATAGTTCCCTCACGCCTGCACCCGAAGTCCCCGTGCTCTCCCTCGAAGGTGGACGTCAACTTGCCTACGAGCGCATGTTTTCCTCCGAGCGAGAAGTAAAGCTCCAACGCGGCTTCTGGACGCGTGTCCTCGACATCGTGGCCGGAGCGCCCGACTACCACCAGATGATCCGCCCGTACAGCGTAGCGGCCGATTCCCGCGGGCGCATCATCGTGACCGATCCGGGCATCGCCGGCATTCATGTGTTCGACTTCGAAAAGCAGAAATACAAATTCCTGAATCGCGAAGGCGGCAAAGATCCATTGCGGTCCCCGCAGTGCGTCGCCGTCGATGCCCAGGACAATATCTACGTCACTGATTCCGAGACCGGGAAGATTCTGGTGTGGGACGCGAGCCTGAAATACCGCCGCGCCATCGGAAGCCTGCGAGGCGGCGAAGGTTATTTCAAGCGGCCCACTGGCATTGCCGTCGATTCCGCTGCGCAGCGCATCTACGTCTCCGACACGACTCGCCACAAAGTGATCGTGCTCGATATGCAGGGTAATGTCGTCCAAACCATTGGACGCAACGGGGCTGCCATCGGCGAGTTCAACTTCCCCACCGAGCTTCGCTTGCACGGCAACGAACTCGTGGTCGTGGACGCGATGAACTTCCGCGTGCAGGTCTTCGACCGCTCCGGACAATTCCTCTACGGCCTCGGCACCATCGGCGAAATCAGCGGGACCATGTATCGGCCGAAGGGCGTTGCCGTGGACAGCGAAGGCAGCGTGTATGTGGTGGATGGAATTTTCGATACCGTCCAGGCCTTCAACCGCAAGGGAGAACTTCTCTACTACTTCGGCCAGACCGGCAGCGGCCCGGCGGAGTTCCAGTTGCCCACCGGCTTGTTTATCGATCGCAACGACCG
>JAYTFO010000124.1:0-2906 GCA_043734305.1 Acidobacteriota bacterium
TTTTCCATCCTTGAACCGCTTGTTAGTGCGTAGAAACATGCTCTCTGGCAGCATGCCAGAATTTTGCATGGTTGCATAGAGGGTAGGTCTCCACTACAAGCACTGGCGAAAATGTTTTATTGATGGCGAAGGGGTTACCGCTCCGATTGGGGTGCTTTTAGGCCAAAATAGCTGTGAACTGCGAAGGATCGGCTAACTCGCGCATGCTCTCCCGATGCTTACAGCATCCCCGACAGCGACCACAGGCATAGTCAGACCTATGGCACGAATGCGACCACGCGAGGATCTCGAACGGGACCGCCACGCGTCGGCAAAGCGAAACCGTTGTGTCTTCGAGCGCAGGTGCCTCCAACACAATCCCACCTTCCTGCATTTGCAGCAGTTGGGTCATCTTCTCGAAAAACTCGCGCCGACCGTCCGCGTGCGATGAGTCGGTAGCCACCGCACCGATTACGAGGCAGGTCGTTTCCGCCTGAATCGCCGCAGCGGCACCCAACGTGATGATAAGTTGATTCCGGAATGGCCACCATTCGCTAACGGGCGCGAACATCATTGAGTTGGTCCCGGCCATGTCCCCGGACCCAAGGCTTCGGCAATCGACCCGAATCACGCGATGCTGAACGCCGAGTGCCTGGCACACCGCAGTCGACGCACGAATCTCCCCAGGCGCGGCCAATTGTCCATAATCAATCGTTATGGCAAGATCTGGTCGCAGCGCCCACGCGAGCGCAGTCGAATCCATCCCGCCTGAAAGCAGTAATGAGCGCTTGGTCAAGCTCGCGCCGCCCATGCCGTTCGATACAGCGCAGTGACGAAGTCGGACACAACTTCGCATGAGGTCCCCGTCAACATCTTGAGCGGCTCCTCCGCCGTTGATTGTGCGAACACCACGACTGGCCGGCCCAAGGAGCGAGCGTATCCAATCTCAAACAAGGTTCCCGCGTCGAGTCCGTCGACCAAGGCCAGCACGGCTCGACTGACCTTGAGCCCTTCTATGTCCTTCGGAGCGACGTCGTGCGCACGTCCCATGCCGACATCATGGAGTGGGGAAAAGACCCGAAGACCCATCCCGAGGAGTGCCAGGCGCGACTCCTCCACTAACCATCGCTGCGCGATGTTGAAGAACGGACCAGCAAGGTAAACGTGGAATTCTCCATCCCGTAGCGCTACTCCATCGTCCAGCAGAATGGGACTGAATGGGAAGGGGCTGTCGGCGGGTAAGCTGTCGGCGGGTATCGGCAGCACTCGGTCGTTGACGTACAAAGCAGCGGCCCGCGAAGCCTGCTCTGCGGCCTCGACAGCAGGCAGGCCATCTCCTGCCCACCGGGCGGCAAACACCGCGGCAAAGACGTCTCCTGAACCGATTGGCCAAATTCTCGGAGTTGCGTACGCAGGGACTCGCTCAGAACGACCGCCTTCACAGACTAGGGCTCCCCAGGCACCCCGCTTCACAACCACAACCTGAGCGCCGCTATCAGCGGCGATTTTGAGCGCAGCTGCGGCCGGATTTCCACTCTGCCCCAGTTTGGCCGCCTCCGCGCCGTTTAGGACGTAGGCAACCCGAGGCGAAGATCCTGCCGCCGGTCTAAAAGGCTCAGGCGAAATCGGATTCTGCGGGTCGTAGACGACACATTTGGCGCGCACCTCCGCGCGAGCCTCAAGCATGCCGAAGACGAGCGCATTATCCTCAGCGACGCTGAGATTGCAACTATCACCCTGTCCTATTGGCGGCCAGATGACCGGCGATGAGAGCGCGTGGTCGTATTGGAACTGTCGAGTGACAGCGACGTCGGCCGCAGCAGTATCGAACTGAAAGGTCTGCGCAAGGCTTGCCAGAAGGCCCGCAGTCTCTTTGTCAATCGCCGTATAAAGAGTGGTCTCTAACCCGAGCCCCGCGATCACGGCCGCAGCGCGTCCACCACTGCCCCAGGTTTCGTCACTGTTGTTGGGTAGACGGCAGCGTTCGCGATAAACACCGCCAACCACCGCAACTCGACGCTTCACTTCAGGCGGATATGAACCCGGCAAGCGCCCCCCTCAACGTCCGTGACCTCGGCGACGTATTGATAGCCCTTCTCGATACATTCAGCCAGGCGTTGGATGATCGAGGCGGTAATCGTTCCGGCCACTTGCCCGTTTAGAATTGCTTCGATTGTGACGGCCTTGCCCGTCTTATTGACGCTAACCTCGAGCACGGTCCCTTTGTTAAGTTGACTTAGAACCGCTCTGTTCGGCGAGTTCAGTGTTGTCTGCTGCGACAGCGTCTCGCAACTGTCACCCGGCTGGTCAATCCAAGTTCCGCCACCCGATCCAGACACGTGTCACCTCCAATTGATCGTCCAATCAACAAATATAACGCATCCCAAGCTTATGCGTGATCACATCTGCTTGAGGAATCCCCAGTCGGAACCGAGTCTTGGGTTGATTCGCTGGCGTCTCCTCACAGGTTGGCAGCGGGACCAAACAGCGCTTCGATCAAGGGTTCAAGCCATCTGCGGTCTGCGTCCGCGCCGTACGCATCCCACGTTTCGATTCCGTTCTTGATCCTGGCGACCTCGGTGTCGGTGAGGTCGAATTCCCTTGGGGGGATCGCGAGCGACGGATTCCACACCGTTCGCTCTTGCCCGTTCACGAGTTCACGTTTGAGTTCGATGGCGTGTTCCTCGTCTGCGGCGAGAGCGAGCTTGTCTTGCACCGTCCAAATCGCGCGAATGGACCCCACGTCCGCCCGCTGCGCGCCCAGCAGCGCGTGCAGGTTCAGACGCTGGGTGTGGTCCAACGTGAGTTTCATCGTTTTGTCCTTTCAGGAATTACGGGTTTGTGTAGAGCAGGAGGTAGCCTGCGGTGGTCCCTGCGGGGTTCTTCACTTCAATCACTCCGGACCAGCCGTTGGGATTCACCGCGCC